>DALYHZ010000001.1:0-26000 GCA_031970635.1 Methylococcaceae bacterium
GGAACCGTTTGCGCGTTGCGTTGACAGGTTTGACGATGGCGGAGTATTTCCGTGACGAAGGTCGTGACGTTTTATTCTTCGTTGATAACATCTACCGTTATACATTGGCGGGTACTGAAGTATCAGCGTTGTTAGGTCGTATGCCTTCTGCGGTAGGTTATCAACCAACACTTGCTGAGGAAATGGGTGTTTTACAAGAACGTATTACGTCAACTAAAACAGGTTCGATTACTTCTATTCAAGCGGTTTACGTTCCTGCGGACGATTTAACTGATCCATCGCCAGCAACCACTTTCGCGCATTTGGACGCGACCGTTGTATTGTCACGCCAAATTGCTGAATTAGGTATTTATCCTGCGATTGACCCACTTGATTCAACCAGTCGTCAATTAGATCCATTAGTTATCGGTCAAGAACACTACGAAGTTGCTCGTAAAGTTCAAGGCACGTTGCAACGTTATAAAGAATTGCGTGATATTATTGCAATTTTAGGTATGGACGAATTATCTGAAGATGATAAATTGGTTGTTGCTAGAGCGCGTAAAATTCAACGTTTCTTATCACAACCATTCTTCGTTGCTGAAGTATTTACAGGTTCACCAGGTAAATATGTTCCGCTTAAAGATACCATCGCAGGATTTAAAGGTATTCTTGCTGGTGATTATGATGCGATTCCAGAACAAGCATTTTACATGGTTGGCACAATCGACGAAGCATTAGAAAAAGCTAAGACGATGAAAGCGTAAGGCTTGTTGTCTATTAACTTTAAATTTTTTAAGGTAACAAATCATGACAATGTCGGTGCATGTGGACATCGTGAGTGCGGAAAAAGAGATTTTTTCAGGTTTGGCAGAAATGGTTTTTGCACCTGCTGAAGAAGGAGAAGTTGGGATTTCGCCACGTCACGCGCCTTTTATTACAAGGTTAAATCCTGGTGAGGTGCGCGTTAAAGTAAGCGCGACAGAAAGTTATCCCTTTTTCATTTCTGGCGGAATGCTAGAAGTTCAACCTCATGTTGTAACGGTTTTAGCTGATACGGCGATTCGTGCAAAAGACATCGATGAAGCTGCGGCAATTCAAGCCAAACAACGTGCAGAAGAAATCTTGGCAGATAAAACCAGTCGTGTGGATTATGCTTCGGCTGAAAAACAATTGTTCCAAGCAATTATGCAATTACGCACACTCGAAAGATTTAGAAAACGCGGCGGGTAACTGTCGTAGTTATCGCTCTAATCTCGACAAAAGCCCGATAACGTTTGACGCTATCGGGTTTTTTTGTTTTACGGAAAAGAAAAATGAATTTAATCACAATTATTCTCGCCGCAGGTAAAGGAACGCGCATGCGTTCGCAATTACCGAAAGTTTTGCATTCAATTGGTGACAAACCGTTGTTGCGACATGTTTATGATTTGAGTGCCGGATTAAAAAATAACACGATTCATATTGTCATTGGACACGGTGCGGAGCGTGTGCAACAAACGTTAGCTAAGTTACCTGTGAACTGGATTGAACAAATGCAGCAATTAGGCACTGGTCACGCTGTTCAACAAGTAAGTTCGCAACTCGATGATGATTCTATCGTATTGATTTTATATGGCGATGTGCCATTGTTGCAGGCTGATACATTAGAAAAATTATTATCTAAAACAAATGAAACAACATTATCTCTTTTAACCGTGGATTTAGAAAATCCAGTTGGTTATGGACGAATTGTGAGTGACAATTCAGGAAAAGTTTTACGAATTGTCGAAGAAAAAGATGCAAATGCCTCAGAAAAAACGATTACGGAAGTCAACACTGGCATTTTAGCTGCGCAAGGTAAAGCGTTGAAAAAATGGCTGACGCAACTTGATAATAACAATGCGCAAGGTGAATATTATTTGACTGATATAATTGCCTTAGCGGTTGCCGATGGTTTTGAAATCGCTACCAGTTCGCCTGCAAACGAAGATGAAGTTTTAGGTGTAAATGATAAAATTCAACTCGCGCATTTAGAACGTGTTTATCAGTTGCAACAAGCGCAAAATTTAATGCGACAAGGCGTGACATTGCGTGATCCAACGCGATTTGATTTGCGTGGTTTGTTAGATGTTGGACAAGATGTTGAAATCGATGTGAATGTGATTTTCGAAGGCGAAAATCGAATTGGTCATAATGTTAAAATCGGGGCAAATTGTTCAATTAAAAACGCCACTATTGAAGATAATGTCATTATTTTGCCAAATTGTGTGATTGAAAATGCGGTTGTTGGCGCAAACAGTCGCATTGGTCCTTTCGCACGATTACGACCTGAAACGGTTTTAGCGACCGATACGCATATTGGAAATTTTGTTGAAATTAAAAAATCAGTCATTGGACAGGGTAGCAAAGTCAATCATTTGAGTTATATAGGCGACAGTCTTGTTGGTAAAAAGGTAAACATCGGTGCAGGCACGATTACTTGTAATTATGATGGTGTGAATAAATTTCAAACCATTATTGAAGACGGTGCATTTATTGGTTCGGATACGCAGTTAGTTGCCCCCGTTACGGTAGGCAAAAACGCGACCATTGGCGCAGGCTCTACTATCACAAAAGACACGCCTGATGAACAACTCACGCTTAGTCGCAGTAAACAAATTTCGTTGGATGGTTGGCAACGTCCAGTTAAAAAGGAGAAATTATAATGTGTGGTATTGTTGCAGGCATCGCGCAACGCAACGTAATTCCCATTTTGTTGGAAGGTTTAAAGCGTTTGGAATATCGCGGTTATGATTCTGCTGGTTTAGCGGTGCTTCATAATCAAGCCATTGTGCGCCAACGTGCGGTTGGAAAAGTCAGTGGTTTGGAAACGTTATTGCGTGAAAATCCAACTTCGGGACAAATTGGCATTGCCCACACGCGCTGGGCAACTCACGGTAAACCAAGTAAAGAAAACGCGCATCCACACGTTAGCTGTAATACCGTGGCAGTAGTTCACAATGGCATCATCGAAAATCATGAACAATTGCGAGCCGAACAATTACGTCATCACTATGAATTCACATCCGAAACTGACACAGAAGTTATAGTGCATGAAATTTATCACGCGCTGAAATCGGCGTCGGATTTACGGCGCGCTGTGCAAGTAACGTTGCCAAAACTGGAAGGAGCTTACGCGCTGGCGATTATGTCAAGTGACGAACCCGATACGCTCATTACTTGTCGAAAAGGCAGTCCGCTTGTCATTGGCGTGGGTATTGGTGAATATTTTGTGGCATCAGATGTCGCAGCATTATTGCCCGTTACACAACGTTTTATTTTTCTCGAAGAAGGCGATATTGCAGAGCTTAAAATTGATTCACTTGTGATTTACGATGCACAAAATAATGTGGTGCAACGTCAAATCAAAGAAAGTCAATTAACTGCTGATGCGGTTGAAAAAGGCGAATATCGGCATTTCATGCTAAAAGAAATTTACGAGCAGCCCTTTGCGATTACGCAAACATTAGAAGGTCGTTTCCTTCACCAACGTGTGCAAGATAGCGCGTTTGGTTTTGATGCGGCGCGAATTTTTGACGGTATTAAAGCTGTGCAAATTCTAGCGTGTGGCACGAGTTATCATGCCGGATTGGTCGCGCGATATTGGTTTGAAGAATTGGCGCGTGTACCGTGTTCAATCGAAGTGGCGAGCGAGTTTCGTTATCGCCACCCCGTTTTAGCTCCCGATACGTTGATTGTGACCATTTCGCAATCAGGCGAACCAGCAGACACTTTAGCGGCGTTAAAAGAGGCAAAACGTTTAGGTGCAAAACACGCGCTGGCAATTTGCAATGTTCCGGAAAGTTCATTAGTGCGTGAATCGGATTTAGTTTTACTCATACGCGCACGACCTGAAATTGGTGTGGCTTCGACAAAAGCGTTTACGACGCAATTAGTGTCGTTGATGATGTTGGTTTTAGCTGTTGGACGACGATTTGAATTAAACGAAATATTAGAACAACACATTACGGCTGAATTATTTAAACTGCCGCGCCAAATGGAACATGTGTTACAACTCGACAGTGAAATTGAAATTTTAGCTGAGCAGTTTGCTGAAAAAAATCACGCACTTTTTTTAGGACGGGGTTCGCATTATCCGATTGCAATGGAAGGCGCATTAAAACTGAAAGAGATTTCATATATTCATGCTGAGGCTTATCCGGCAGGCGAATTAAAACACGGACCACTTGCGTTAATTGATTCGGATATGCCGGTCATTACCGTTGCGCCAAATAACAGCTTGCTTGAAAAATTAAAATCAAACATGCAGGAAGTTTCAGCACGCGGCGGACAACTGATTGTATTTATGGATGAAACGCTGTCGCCAACGCCTGATGATAATGTGCAAATCATTAAAGTGCCGCAGGTGGATAATCACATTTCACCGATACTTTACACATTGCCGTTACAATTACTGTCGTATCACGTCGCGGTTTTAAAAGGCACAGACGTTGACCAGCCGCGTAATTTGGCAAAATCCGTCACGGTTGAATAAACAAAAAAACAGGAGATTTCCATTTTGCACAAATATAATACGGACGATTTACGCATTTCTGGCATAACCGAAGTGATTGCACCGGCGGAAGTCCATGAAGAAATGCCGATAACGGATAATGCGTCACAAACAACGTTTCAAGCACGGCAAGCTATTCATAATATTTTGAAAGGCGATGATGATCGATTAGTGGTCATCGTCGGACCTTGCTCGATTCACGATACAAAAGCCGCGCATGAATATGCAGGATTATTAAAAAATGCGATTGCTGAGTTTAATCGTGATTTATTGATTGTGATGCGAGTCTATTTTGAAAAACCGCGCACGACAGTAGGTTGGAAAGGTTTAATTAACGACCCTGATTTAGATTCGACTTTTAACATCAATAAAGGTTTACGAATTGCGAGGCAATTATTGCTTGATGTAAATGATACGGGCGTGCCTGCGGCGACGGAATATTTGGATTTAATCACCCCGCAATATGTTTCAGATTTAATTGCGTGGGGTGCAATCGGTGCAAGAACCACGGAAAGCCAAGTGCATCGAGAATTAGCTTCAGGATTATCGTGTCCGGTTGGATTTAAAAATGCAACAGATGGCACGATTAAAATTGCTATTGATGCCATTGGCGCGGCAATGAGTCCGCATCATTTTCTATCATTGACCAAAGCAGGGCATTCAGCGATTTTTTCAACTACTGGCAATGAAGACGTGCATATTATTTTGCGTGGTGGCAATCACCAGCCAAATTACGATGCCGTGAACGTTAATCAAGTTGCACACAGCATGGAAAAAGCGCATTTGCGTCCAAATATCATGATAGATTTCAGTCATTCTAATAGTTTGAAACAATGTCAACGTCAGCTCATTGTTGGCGACGATGTTGCCGCACAAATTGCTAGTGGCGACAAACGTATTATGGGTGTGATGATTGAAAGTCATTTGAAAGCAGGGCAACAGCTAGTCATTCCAGGACAACCGCTAGTTTACGGACAAAGCATTACGGATGCGTGTTTGTCGTGGGAAGATACTTTACCACTGTTAAAAAACCTCGCGAATGCAGTACAAAAAAGACGGAGTGTAAAAATATGATGATTTATATCAATGGTGACGGACGTGAAATTGCTGAAAATAGTCGTGTTGCCGATGTGGTAGCTGAATTAGGTTTAACAGATAAAAAAATTGCTATCGAATTAAACGAAGAAATTTTGCCATTCCAAAATTTTGCCACGCAAATATTGAATGCAAACGATAAATTGGAAATCGTTCATGCAATTGGTGGCGGACAAGATGATTCATTTTTAATCGCAGGCAAACGTTATCAGTCGCGGTTATTGGTCGGCACAGGGAAATATAAAGATTTAGACGAAACGCGATTAGCAATTGAAGCCAGTGGCGCGGAAATTGTGACCGTGGCAATTCGCCGCACAAATATTGGTCAAAATCCTAACGAAGCGAATTTGCTCGATGTTATTTCGCCAGATAAATATACGATTTTGCCAAATACTGCTGGCTGTTATAACGCAGAAGAAGCGGTGCGGACATGTCGTTTGGCGCGTGAGTTATTGGGCGGACATAATTTGGTAAAACTCGAAGTGTTAGCCGACCAAAAAACATTATTTCCCAATGTTGCCGAAACATATCTTGCTGCTGAGATTTTGGTACGCGAAGGATTTGAAGTGATGGTTTACACCAACGACGACCCGATTGCCGCAAAACGTTTGGAAGAAATGGGTTGTGTGGCAGTTATGCCATTAGCCGCACCAATTGGTTCAGGTTTGGGGATTCGCAATCCGTACAATATTTTGACGATTGTTGAAAATTCGAATGTTCCCATTTTAGTCGATGCCGGTGTAGGAACGGCTTCAGACGCAGCGATTGCAATGGAATTAGGTTGTGCGGGCGTGTTAATGAATACCGCAATTGCCGAAGCGAAAAATCCAATTTTAATGGCATCGGCGATGCGTAAAGGCATTCAAGCCGGACGTGAAGCCTTTTTAGCAGGGCGAATGCCGCGTAAACGTTTTGCTTCGGCATCTTCACCCATCGATGGGTTATTTTTTTAAAAGCGAATTGCCGTTTTCGCCCTATAATATGGCGTTATTTTATTAACAGTTTAGGTTGAGATTTATGCAGATTATTCAAGAAGCGTTGACGTTTGATGACGTTTTATTAGTTCCAGCGCATTCGACCGTTCTGCCGCGCGAGGTATCTATCGCAACGCAATTAACACGCGGCATTGCCCTCAATATTCCATTGGTTTCAGCGGCAATGGATACCGTGACCGAAGCACGTTTAGCCATTGCCATCGCGCAAGAAGGTGGCATTGGGATTATTCATAAAAACATGACTATCGAGCAACAAGCGCAAGAAGTGCATCGCGTGAAAAAATACGAAACCGGTGTCATTAAAGATCCGATTACCGTTACGCCCGATGTGAGTATTCGTGATGTGTTGCAACTCACGCAAGCGAGTAAAATTTCTGGCGTACCTGTTGTTCAAAATGGCGAATTAGTGGGCATAGTCACGAGTCGTGATTTACGATTTGAAACACGCTTTGATGAGCCGGTTTCAAAAGTCATGACACCAAAAGAACGTTTAATTACGGTAAACGAAAACGCAGATCACAAAGAAGTTCTCGCATTACTGCATAAACATCGCATTGAAAAAGTGTTAGTGGTCAATGAAGCATTTCATTTGCGTGGGCTAATTACTGTTAAAGATATTCAAAAAGCAAAAGATTATCCAAATGCGTGCAAAGATGAACAAGAACGTTTGCGTGTTGGCGCGGCTGTTGGAACAGGAAAAGACACAGAAGAACGTGTAGCAGCATTAGTTGAAGCAGGCGTTGATGTCATTATCGTCGATACCGCGCATGGGCATTCGCAAGGTGTATTAGAGCGTGTGCGTTGGGCTAAACAAACGTATCCGGATTTACAAGTTATTGGCGGTAATATCGCCACAGCCGAAGCGGCATTAGCATTAGTCGAAGCGGGTGCGGACGGTGTTAAAGTTGGCATCGGACCCGGTTCAATTTGTACAACTCGCATTGTTGCCGGTGTGGGCGTACCTCAAATTACAGCGGTGAGTAATGTTGCAGCGGCATTGAAAGGAACAGGTGTGCCGTTAATTGCGGATGGTGGTGTGCGTTATTCTGGTGATGTGGCAAAAGCGATTGCCGCTGGCGCACATTCAGTTATGCTCGGCGGTTTATTTGCCGGAACAGAAGAAGCACCTGGCGAAGTGGAACTTTTCCAAGGGCGTTCGTATAAATCTTATCGTGGCATGGGTTCCCTTGGCGCGATGGCACAATCACAAGGTTCTAGCGATAGATATTTTCAAGAAGAAGCTGATTCGGTCGAAAAATTAGTGCCAGAAGGTATCGAAGGACGTGTACCGTATAAAGGCAGTTTACTTGCTGTTGTGCATCAATTACTTGGTGGTATTCGTGCCAGCATGGGTTATACCGGTAGCGCGACAATTGAAATAATGCACGACAAAGCGCAATTTGTGCGTGTGACGAGTGCAGGGATGCGTGAAAGTCATGTGCATGACGTGACGATTACAAAAGAAGCTCCTAATTACAGAATGGAATAACATTATTCATTTTTTCATTTTTATACAACGCTTTGATTTGAATTGGTTTTCAATCAGAGCGTTTATTTTATTTAAGTTTTAAGCAGGTTTTTTTTATTATGTTACTGATCCCCGCGATTGATTTAAAAGAAGGAAAATGTGTGCGTTTACGTCAAGGACGTATGGAAGATGATACGGTGTTTTCAGATGATCCCGTTGCGGTTGCTGGTCGTTGGGTAGAAGCAGGTGCGAAACGAATTCACCTTGTTGATTTAGATGGTGCATTTGCTGGTAAACCGCGTAATTCTGATGTGATTACCGCTATTGCCACTGCGTATCCAGATGTGCCAGTGCAAATTGGCGGGGGTATTCGCGATGAGGAAACTATTGAAGCGTATTTAAACGCCGGTGTGCAATATGTGATTATCGGCACAAAAGCGGTGAGCGCACCGCATTTTGTTCGTGATGTAGCGGTGCAATTTTCTGGACATATTATCGTTGGTTTGGATGCAAAAGATGGCAAAGTGGCTATCGACGGTTGGTCGAAATTATCACATCACGACGTAATCGATTTAGCGCAACATTTTGAATCTGATGGCGTGGAAGCGATTATTTATACCGATATTTCTCGTGACGGCATGATGCAAGGCGTGAATGTAGAAGCCACAGCGCGTTTAGCGCGAGCTATTAAAATTCCTGTGATTGCATCGGGGGGTATTACGAATTTGGATGATATTTACGCGCTGGGAAAAGTCGCAAGCGATGGCATCATGGGTGCAATTACCGGACGGGCGATTTATGAAGGCACGTTAGATTTTGCTGAAGCACAAAAAATTGCCGCGACGTTTTAGGATATAACAATGAGTTTAGCAAAACGCATTATTCCCTGTTTAGATGTTGACAATGGGCGCGTAGTAAAAGGTGTGCAGTTTGTTGACATACGCGATGCGGGTGATCCGGTCGAAATTGCGCGTCGTTACGACCGTGAAGGTGCGGATGAAATTACGTTTTTAGATATTACGGCAACGCATGACAACCGAAATACGATGGTTCATGTTGTCGAGCAGGTTGCCAGCGAAGTCTTTATTCCGCTTACCGTGGGCGGCGGTATTCGCACGTTAGACGATATTCGCCGCATGTTAAATGCAGGCGCAGATAAAGTAGGCATTAACAGCGCGGCGGTTTTTAATCCTGAGTTTGTCAGAGAAGCCGCCGAGCGTTTTGGTTCACAATGTATTGTCGTTGCTATTGACGCAAAAAAAGTCAGCGGTGAAGGCGAACCGAATCGTTGGGAAATTTTCACGCACGGTGGACGCAAACCAACGGGATTAGATGCGGTCGAATGGGCAAAAAAAATGGTCAGTTTCGGTGCAGGTGAAATTTTGCTCACCAGCATGGATAAAGACGGTACGAAATCAGGTTTTAATTTGCCATTAACTCGCGCCGTCAGTGAAGCGGTTTCTGTTCCTGTGATTGCATCAGGTGGCGTTGGAAATTTAGACCATTTAGCTGAAGGCATTTTAGAAGGCAAAGCCGATGCGGTTTTAGCGGCAAGTATTTTCCATTTTGGTGAATACACGATTGAGCAAGCCAAACAGAGAATGCGTGAGCGGGGAATTGAGGTGAGATTATGAACAATTGGTTAGATGAAATTCGTTGGACGCAAGACGGTTTAATTCCTGCCATTGCTCAAGATGCAAAAACGGGCAAAATTTTAATGTTTGCTTGGATGAACCACGAATCTTTGCAACTTAGCGTTGAAGAAGGTTACGCTGTTTATTGGTCACGATCACGCAATAAACTTTGGCGCAAAGGCGAAGAATCTGGACACAAACAAAAAATTATCAGCATTCAAATGGATTGCGACGAAGATGTTTTATTATTGAAAATCGAACAAGAAGGCGGCATTGCTTGTCACACTGGACGCGAAAGCTGTTTTTACCGGCAACTGATTGATGGACAATGGAAAATCATCGAAGATGTTTTAAAAAATCCAGATGAAATTTATCAAAAATAAAAAAAAGGCGATTTTTAAGATCGCCTTTTTTGTTTTTAAATCGGTTTTTAAATCGCTTGCTTAATACGTTCTAACGCTGTTTTTAAATTATCCATGCTGGTGGCGATGGAAAGGCGAATATGCCCAGACGTTCCAAACGCTGAACCTGGTACGAGTGCTACACCGGCTTTTTCAATCAAATAATCTGAAAACGCCAAATCATCATCAATGCCGTCTAAACGCGTTAATAGTTTTTCAATGTTTGGGAAAACATAGAATGTACCATCAGTTGGAATACATTCCACGCCATCGATGCTGTTTAATTCTGCAACAACAAAATCATGACGTTTTTTAAATTCCACACACATTTCACTAATAAAACTTTGGTCACCGGTTAATGCGGCAAGTGCGGCATATTGTGAAATTGAAGTTGGGTTTGAAGTGCTTTGCGATTGAATTGTACACATCGCTTCAATCAATTGTTCACTGCCAGCCGCATAACCAATTCGCCAACCGGTCATCGAATAAGCTTTAGAAACCCCATTCATCACAATTGTGCGGTCGTAAAACTCAGGATGTGCATTCAAAATATTTACGAACGTGCCTTGTTCCCAAAGGATATGCTCATACATGTCATCGGTTGCAATGATGATATTTGGGAAATCCGCTAACACATCGCCTAATGCTTTTAATTCTTCCAGTGAATACGCCGCGCCAGAAGGATTTGATGGACTGTTAATAAAAATTAACCGTGTTTTATCCGTAATCGCGGCGCGCAATTGCTGTGGCGTGATTTTGAAATTTTGTGCTTGCGTGGTTTCGATAATGACAGGCACACCATCGGCGAGTAAAACCATATCGGGATAAGAAACCCAATAAGGAGCAGGAATAATCACTTCATCGCCAGCGTTTAAAAGAGCTTGTGTTAAATTAAACGAACTTTGTTTACCGCCACAAGACACTAAAATTTGTTTAGCGTTATAGTCTAAGCCATTATCTTTTTTGAATTTATCAATAATTGCCTTTTTAAGCGGCGCAATACCATCAACAGCCGTGTATTTTGTGAAACCTTTGTTAATCGCATCGATGGCGGCTTTTTTAATAAAATCAGGCGTATCGAAATCAGGTTCACCTGCACCTAAACCAATAATGTCATGACCTTCAGAACGCATTTTCGCGGCTCTTGCCGTGATTGCTAAGGTCGGAGAAGGTTTTACAGCATTTACGCGATTAGAAAGTTTGATGCTCATTGTTTTATTAAGTTCTGTGATTTAAATAGGCAAAATAAAGGTGCAAGGTCTTTAAAAACGTTGCACCTGAAAAAATTAACGTAAGTTTTGCAGCGCGGCAATACGGTCTTCGAGTGGCGGATGCGACATAAATAAACTCATCGCTCTGCCACCGTTGATACCAAATGCGGCAAGTTGACCAGGTAAGGCTTCTGGTTCATGAGCGCGTTGCAAGGCACGCAATGCGCCAATCATTTTTTCACGACCCGCCAAATTCGCGCCACCTGCATCAGCTCTGAATTCGCGGTAACGCGAAAACCACATTGTCAGCATAGAAGCCAAAATACCCAACACGATTTGTGCTGCCATTTGCGTGATGTAATAAGCCATTCCATAGCCTTGTTCTTCATTTCGCAAAATCACTTTATCGACGACGTGACCGATGATCGTGGCGAAGAAATAAACAAATGTATTCACAACGCCTTGCATTAACGCCATGGTAATCATGTCGCCATTCGCAACGTGACTGATTTCATGTCCGACAACCGCTTCGACTTCATCCGCACTCATTTGATGTAACAAACCGGTGCTGACAGCCACTAACGCGCTATTTCGGTTCGCACCGGTTGCAAACGCATTGGGTTCAACGGCATCAAAAATACCCACTTCAGGCATACCAATTCCCGCTTGCTGTGCTTGACGCGCTACAATGTTTACGAGCCATTGTTCGGTTTGATTTTGTGGTGATTCGATAACGTGAACGCCCATTGCATTTTTAGCAGACCATTTCGACATCATCAATGAAATAACCGAACCTGTCGAACCGATAATCGCTGACATCAGTAGCAATTTTTTCAAATCCAAATCCACGCCATTTGCGGCAAATGTGTTGTGCAATCCTAATAAATTAAAAATTACACCAATCACTACCATCACGGCGATGTTTGTAGCTAAAAATAAAAATATACGTTTCATAAAATGATTACCTCGATTAAATGAATAAAATGATAACTTACCGACTTTACGCTAAAAAGCAAGTTATGCCATCAGAGTTTGTCTCGAAATACGAAATACGCCGCGCCAATCAGACAACAGCCTGCCCATAAATAATCCAGTTTTAACGGTTCGCGTAAATAATAAATCGAAAAAGGTACAAATAACGACAATGTAATCACTTCTTGAATAACTTTAAGTTGTCCAATCGTTAGCACCGTATAACCAATGCGATTTGCGGGGACTTGTAATAAATATTCAAACAAGGCGATAAACCAACTTGCAAACGCAGCTAAAAACCACGGCTTGTCGTGCATTTCTTTCAAATGGGCATACCATGCAAACGTCATAAATATATTGCCGCAAATCAATAAACCAATACTGACGATAACGGGATGTAGGTTGGTTAATACCACGAGATTATTCCAATTCATCTTTCACTAGCGCATTAAATTCATGCGTCTTCTCAAGTACCGCATTGTATTTCATTTCGACTTTATCCATGACTTCGCTTAAAAAGCGTGTTAAATCTTCGTCGTCCAATTGTTTTGCAAATGACAAAATGTAATCTTCCAATTCGCTCATCGTGTCTGCATCAACGATTTCTTCTAAAAAAGCTACGGATTTCGACATTTCTAGCATATCAAGTAATTCAGCTTCGGAGCTTGGTTGATTTACTTCTTTTTGCAATAAATCAACCGCTTTAATAATTTGTACGGCGACTTGATGCACCATTTTCAATAAAGTGAGTTTATCGGTGAAACGATACAATTCTGCCGCGGCTTGCCGAATATTGGTTAACGCAGTTTTAAGTTCTGTGGCGGTAACGACTGTGTGTTGCATAAAAAATCCACTCATTAACGATTTAAAATTATGTTAATTATAGGTTAATTTTAAGTTGTTCGACCAATCCTGTTATACGCGCCACGCTTGCTTGCACCGTTGCGGTAAAAATCGCTTCGCTGGTTACTAATTTGATGCGCTGTTTGGCGCGAGTGATGGCGGTATAAAGTAACTCTTTGGTCAAAATGGGTTGCATATTTTCAGGTAAACACACACAGACTTCGTCAAATTCAGAGCCTTGGCTCTTATGAATGGTCATTGCAAATACCGTTTCACAATGCGGCAAGCGTGCCGGCGAGTAACCTTGTTGACTTTCATTTGGTCGAGGAAAAAAAACTTTAATTTCGCCCTGTTCATCAGGCAAACAAATACCAATGTCACCGTTATACAACTGCAACGCCGCATTATTTTGCGTCACCATGACAGGTCGTCCGATATACCACGTCGTTGATAAATTGATAAATCGTTTATCACGCAAGGCTTTTTCCAATCGGTAATTTAAATCTGAAACGCTATTTTTACCTTCGCGATGGGCGCATAAAATTTGGAACCGATTAAATGCGGCATAGATTTCTGAAAAAGTTGCGCCGGATTTAATGCGTTGAAAATACTCGCTGTGTTGTTCAACTAAGTAAGTTAAATAATCATCTCCCAAACGTTGGATACTTTCGGAATTTTGCTGCGTAATGTTCCAAGCTTGTTGTGCATTTTGTTGGTTAATGGCTTGCGCGAAGGTTTTAATTTCACCTTCGAAGCGATATGTTTTTTGCAACTCAATCGTATTTTTCGGCAGCGCTTGCGTTAAATCTGCCAGAACAGTGCCAGATTCAACCGAGGCAAGTTGTTCTTTATCACCCAATAAAATTAACCGTGCTGTTGGTTTGATGGCGGAAACCAATTTGCTCATCATCGCCAAATCAATCATCGAGGCTTCGTCGATAACGATTAAATCGTATGGCAATAAATTCGTCGCGTTGTAGCGAAAATAAGGTGAGGGCGGTTTTGCGCCAAGTAAACGATGTAATGTGGTAACCGTTTCGGGCAGTGTGTTTTTAATCGTTTCAGCGCAATTCAAGGCTTGTTTACTGTGTGTAATCGATTCTTGCAAGCGCATGGCGGCTTTGCCCGTCGGCGCGGCTAATGCAATATGTAACGGTTTATTAGCGTTGAGTGTTTGTAATAGTGCGAGAATTTTAACAACGGTTGTGGTTTTGCCTGTTCCAGGACCACCGGTGATAATGGTGAAGGCTTGCTGCATCGCACATTTTGCGGCTTCGCGTTGCCAATTTGTTTCTAATTCTGACGACTGTTCAAAAAAATCATTGAGTAACGCCTCTAAATTAGAAATCGATAAATCGATTTGCTGCATATCGTGTAATTTAGCAATTAAACGCTGTTCATAATCCCAATAACGACGCAAATAGAGATGACCATATTCGTCGATATGAAATGGCAAAACAGTTGAATTGTTTTTAGGGGAAGTGGCTAAATCGGAATCAAGTAATAATTGTCGTTGTGATTCATTGAGTTTAAGGCAAGTGTTACCTTGATATTGTGTATAGGATAAGTGTGCGAGTAGGTTTTCTAACGTTTCTTTTTTATGGTTTGAAAACGCAGTGAATGCACTAAAAAATTGTGCAAAGGCAACATCGAGACGAGAAAATTGAGACGATTCAAGCATAAGCCGTATTGTGCCTTGAAAATTTTTGCCCACAAAAAAAGTCTTAATAGCTTTTGCCATTAAGACTTTTTACTTTGGTACCGAGGGCCGGAATCGAACCGGCACGGAGTCACCTCCACAGGATTTTGAATCCAGCGCGTCTACCAGTTCCGCCACCCCGGCAAAGTGGGAAAATTATAGCAATCTTTTTCAAAAAAACCAGTTTTTTATAATTTTTTTTTTATTCTCAGCTAAAATAAAGACTCTTTTACTAATTTTAAATTTTGTTTTATAAGGAAAATCAAATGAGTCAAGCAGCAGCGATTGCACTGATTGAAAATTATTACGCCGCATTCAATAACGGTGACATGGAGACTTTTTTAAATTTATTGACTGATGATGTGATTCACGACATCAATCAAGGTAAACGCGATATTGGCAAAGAAGCCTTCACGCAATTCATGGCGTGCATGAATTCGAACTATAAAGAACAGCTTGTCGATATGGTGATTATGGCAAGCGCGGATGGAAAACGTGCCGCAGCTGAATTTGTGGTTTTAGGTGAATACTTGCAAACTGATGAAGGGTTACCTGAAGCACAAGGTCAAAAATATCGCTTGCCAGCAGGTGCATTTTTCGAAATCCGCGATAATAAAGTGGCTCGCATTACAAATTACTACAATTTGCAAGATTGGATTGCCCAGGTTAGCGCGTAATTTTTTGTGGTGGAACGGGCAGTTTTTACTGCCCGTTTTTTCAAAACGGTTTGACTACTGCCAAAATAATAATGGCAACTAAAAACAGCACTGGAATTTCATTCATCCAGCGATAAAAAACATGGTCACGCTTATTTTTGTTAGCTTGAAATTCTTTTAGCCATTGCCAGCAAAAATAATGGTAAACCGTCAATCCTAATAACAACGCTAATTTAACGTGCAACCAGCCTGCGTGTGAATAAATTTGCCACGCGCCCGCAATGAGCAATCCAATTCCAAACACAAATGTTGCAATCATCGACGGAGTCATAATCCCAAAAAATAATTTGCGTTCCATAACTTTAAAACGTTCATCACTTACGTCATCGTCGCTCATAGCGTGATAAACATATAAGCGTGGTAAGTAAAATAAACCCGCAAACCAACACACCATCGCAATTAAATGTAACGCTTTTAACCAGAGCATTATTTTTCCTTCAAAAAAGTTTCAATCTGCGGCTGTAATTCAGCCAATTCAAACAAGCCGGTTTTTTGCCAAACAATTTCGCCTTTTGGATTAAGCAAAAATGTCGTTGGCGTCACTTTCACGCCACCAAACGCATTCGCCAGTTTCGCGTCAATATCTAACGTAATGGAATAGGGCAGAGGACGCATTTTAGCCAGTTCAATCACATGATTCGGTGGGTCGTAATACATGGACACAGCAAGAATTTCCAAACCTTGCGCGTGATAACGTGAATACAAATCGAGCCAGAGCGGAATTTCTTTTAAACAACTCTGACAATCTGTTGCCCAAAAAGTCACAACGACCGGTTTACCGCGCAGATTTTCAAATGACATTTGCTCACCCTTTAACGTGGTAAATGTCACATTCGGAACGGTTTTGTTTTGACTAAAAAAAATACCTGCAAGCAGTAAAAGTAATGTGACCGAAAAAAAAATACGTTGTGTGATTTTCATTGTGTAACCAAAGAAAATTAAAATAATAATTCTACCGTGTTTTTAATTTAATGGTTTTTTACTTAAAGTTACACGACGCTTTTGTTTCCAACGAATAATACCCGTCACATAAAGAATCAATGGTACTAAGCCAACAAAGAAAACCATAAGTTGCCCTGTAAGTCCAAATGCTTCTCCGCTGTGTAATGACAACTGCCATTTATCAAAAATATCACCTAATGTCTGTTTAGTTTTATCCGTGTGATAAATGATTTCACCATTATGTGCATCAACAACAATCATTTGTTGTTTACTCGAAAATAAAATTTTATTGCCTTGGTGTTTGAAAATTTTAAAAATTTCATTTTCTTGTGTAGGAAAAAAAACTGTTGTAATGACACCTTCTGAAATAGTTTGATTGGCAATATCTACGGCTTGCGACACAGTAATATGCGCGTGATTTAAATTGGAAACAGTCGGCGAACGGTGAAAAGAAAGCGTTTTTTCTGTTAATGGCGAAAATAGACTCACTAAACTGTGAATTTGCTTTACAAATGGCACTTCAAAACTCAAATAAGCCCCCGTAAATAACATGATGAACATTATTATTGCTGGATACACACCAAAAACTTTATGCAAATCATAGTTAAATCGCTCTTCACTTGCCCTACGTTTAATAGTCAATGCTGTTTTTAAATGATTTCGATTAGGACACCAAAGCACGATGCCACTGATTAGAGAAATTATCATCAATAGTGCAATGAATCCCACGAAAATAGATCCTGTTTCACCAAGCCAAAAAGAATCGTGAAAACGGTAAATCAATGCCATCAAAGGACCATGCCAACTACAACAAGAATCAAAACTCCCCCAAAGTCGTTGACCTAATACTTCTGCGGTGTAGGGATTTATAAAGATTTGGTAATTGTCTGATGAAGGCGAAATGTTATAAACAACTTCAAATACATCACCTGCTTGCTGGGGAAAAGAAAGTCTATTTGCAAACACGCCACCTTGTGGAATAGCTGTTTTGGCAGAAGTAATAATTTCTTCAATGGAGCGAAATTTACTGCCATTTTCAGGAACATCAACTTGCATTATATTTGCGTTTAGCCAAGTATCAATTTGAGCGGCGAACACAATTAAACTGCCGCTTAAACTGATAAGTACGAAGACTGCTCCAACAAAAAGTCCTAAGTACAAATGCAAATCTAACCAGAGTTTGCGGCGTGTTTTAAGTTTTGATGAACGTCTATTTTTTTTCATGTTGATACAAGATTGGAAAATTATTTGGATTAGCGGATTTTCTAATGATCGAAAATCCGCCATAACTAAACGTTTTAATATTCCAATTTCAAAGACCCCATCACACTAAGTGGATTTCCTGTCACAACGTGTATCCAACCATCTGAACCGCCGTAATAGTCTTTGTCCAACACATTGTTAATGTTCACTTGCGTTGTTAAACGAGTTTTACCAATTGGTTGGACATAAGCTGCCATCATATCCATTCGAACATAGCCAGGTAATTGATAGGTATTTTGAGCATCACCTTCACGTTTTCCGACCACAACGCCACCGATACCAGCTTTAAATTTCGGTGTGAATTGATAAGTCCCCCACAAACTTGCCTGATGTTCTGGAATGTTAGCTAAGCGTTTGCCTAAAATTCCATTGGTATTAGCGCCATTTTCAGTTACGCGCGCATCAGCAAGCGCGTAGGTTGTTATCAGATTGAAATCATCTGTAATTTGACCTTTGATGTCTACTTCGATGCCTTGACTTCGAGCTTTACCTGCTGACATTTGAAAACCTGGATGATTCGGATCAGACATTTTTATATTGGTTTTTGTTAAATGATAATAGGCGATTGTGCTAGATAAGCGTTTATCGAAAAATTCCGTTTTAAATCCACCTTCGAACTGTTCACCAATTTCTGGTTTAAATTGTTGATTGCCATACGCTACGCCAGTATTTGCACTTCCTAAAGATTCCGTCCAATTGCCATATAAAGATAGCCATTGCATGGGTTGATACACAAGTCCAACACGAGGACTAAACTTTTGATTGTCATAGTCTTTATATTTGGCAACTGCCTGTGCATAAGTTGCCCCATTGTTGACGGCACTACCTTGACCAAAAGTAGCCCAATCGTAACGACCGCCACCTAAAATATGCAACTTATCCCATAACGTGATGTGATCTTGAAAATAAACACCAAACCATTCTTCTTTTTGTTTGATTGCATAATCGTAAGGCGTAGCATCAATTGCTGCCTGACTAACCATACCGTAGGTTGGATTGAAAATATCAATTGGTGGAATAGCTGTACTACCATTGCAACAGGCATATCGATTGTCCGCTGCATCTCTAGTTCGACGAGAATAATCACCACCAATTAACACATCGTGTTTGCTGCCCAGTACATTAAAATTACCAACTAAATCCAAATTAGTATCATAAGTTTCATGAATGGCTTTACCTGTGACAGCAAACCTATCCATCATCATCGCGGTGGACATTCCTTTAGGTGACGTGTCGTAATAATCAATGTCCCAATCTTCGTGCATAAAACGATTTTTGACCTGCCAATTGTCGTTCAACTTAAATGCCCAATCGAAAGCAGTCAGAATCGTATTCATTTTGGGTCCTTTCGCGCCATCGCCTAGATAAGTATCAAAGGGTATTGGCGCAGGGCGAGTACCAATAGCTGGAATACCTAAATCGTTTACCCTTTTTTCATTTTTATATTCCAATTCAAAATTAGCTTCAAAGCGGTCATTCGGCGTCCAACTTAATTTAGGTGCAAGAAAAATACGTTCATCATTGATAAATTTTTTATTGGATCCCATGTCTTGGTAAGACGCATCAAAACGATATTTTAACGTCCCCGTATCATCTATAGGTCCAGTAGCAGAGGCTGTCGTTCGGTATTGGTCGTAGTTCCCAAATTGTTGTTGTAATGAGTAATAAGGTGTATCCGAGGCTTTTTTAGTCACAACATTGACCATACCACCTGGTTGAATTTGACCATAAAGTACAGCGGCAGGTCCTTTTATAATTTCGAGTTGTTCGATATTGGCAGGGTCAGAATAATTTGTATAACGTCTCAGTCCGTTACGATATGTAGAATGGTTCGTACTAAAACCTCGAATAGTAAATTCTTCGTAAAGGTCCCCGTAAGCATAACCGCGTTGCATGCCACTCACACTTTTAGTTAATGCATCCTCGATTTTAACGTCTTGCTGGTCATCCATGATTGCTTTTGATATGACCTGAATGTTAACTGGTATTTCCATTAAGGGAACATTCATTTTAGTGGCTGTACTTGCGTTTGTAGCACTGTAAGCGGTGGAATTATTTTCAGTTTTTCCAATAACCGTCATCGATTTTAATGTAACCGTATCAACGTTTTTCGATGTAGAAGATTCTAACTGTGAAGACTTGATCGCAACGGTGTTGTCGCTAGTAAAACTAAAAACCAAACCACTTTGTGCGAGCATTTTTTGCAAGGCTTCGCGTTTAGTCAAATGCCCTGTGACTGCTGGACTGATTTTATTTGCAAGTGCTTCGTCAGCATAAAATGTTTGCAAACCCGTTTGCTGATTTAATTGCTCTAACGCAGACGCTAAAGGTTGAGCGGGGATGTTGAAATCAAATTTGTTATCATCGGCAAGGGCTATCGAAATACACGCTGCAAGTGGCAAACTCGCGATCAATTTTGGAACGGTACGCATGAAATCTCCTCTAAAGTTAAATGGTTCAAAAACACTCTATGACTTGAGACGAGTTTGTTTGATTGCACCGCCATTTTTTAATGAAAGATTTTATTTTCCTGAAATCAAAACCGTTCGCTCACCCGTTTGCGTGAATTTAATCGGCAATGCGCTGGCAATCGTGTTGAGCGCGAGATTTAAATTATCGGCAGGAAATGTACCGCTAACACTCAGATTTTGTATGGTATTTTCAGATAGTTGCAATTCAACATCGTGATAACGCGCCAATTGCGCTAATACTTCGTGCAACGGTTGTTTTTTGAAAATCAATTTTCCTGTTTGCCACGCTGTGACGTTATTCACATCGGTTTTTTCAAGCGGTGAAATTTGTCCTTGTGCGTTATAACTGGTCTGCAAACCAGCGGTGATATGGCGCGGCGTTGGATTTTCAGCCGTCGTAATTTGCACTTCGCCTTCTAAAACCGTGACTGCCACTTGGCTATCATGCTGATAAACATTAAAACGCGTTCCAACATCTTCAATCACACCTTTTGCTGCCGTAACAGTGAATGGTTTTTTTTCATCGTGAATAACAGAAAATAACGCTTCACCTTGAATAAAATTAACCTCTCTACTCGTAAAACCGTAATGCACATTTAATTGCGTATCGGTATTTAAAATAATTTGCGAACCATCTGCTAATTGAACGGTTTGCCGTTCACCTTTTGCCGTTTGATAGGTTTGCGTGGTGGCGTTCAAATACAAATATGGGGAAATACCCAGTATCACCATAACAGCAAATGCCCATCCTAGACGTGGTGAAAATAGACGTGACTGTGAAGCTGGACGTTGCAAATAATTTCGAGCAGCGACGAGTTCTTGATTGATGAGCGGTTCAACCGTATTTAAGTTTTGCCAGAAATTTTGTACTTCTTGATAAGCCTGCGCGTGTGCCGTTTTTTTTAATAACCATGCGGAAAAATCACGGCGTTCTTCTTCTGTACAATCCTCAGATTGCAAACGGGTTAGCCAAAAACTTGCTTGCTGATGAATAGAAGTCGGTTTTGTTTTCATGAAAAAGTTTGAGGCGATAAGAGCTGGCTATGAAAACGATGATTATAAACGAACATACTTATAAATCTTGCCCGACGCTTTTGGCAAAACAATGTGCGAGTGCTTTTGCACAATAACGTTCGACAGTGCGTTGCGGTAAATTCAATGCTTTAGCAATTTCGCGGTGGGATTTGCCATCGAAACGATGCAATAAAAACACATGACGATAAACTTCTGGTAATTCGTTTAAGGCTTGTAAACATTGTTTTAACACTTGTTGGCTATCCAAATGAGTGGCAATTTCAGGTTGAGAAGAATGTATGTCTTCAACCGTTACGTCCGTTTCACAATCAAAATGTTTTTTGTGAACCTTATCATGGCGATGATAATCAAAACCTAAATTTGCAATGATTTTATATAAATAAGCGCGAGGGTTTTGAATCGTGGCAGAATCAGGATGTTGCAACAAACGTAAATAGGCTTCTTGTACTAAATCTTCTGCGTCGGTTTGATTAAAACTCGAATTTGCAAAATTTAATAACTCTAAACGATGATGACGAAATAACGTCTCGAAAAAGCGGTGCTTGGACATAACGGGCAATAAAAAATAATTCAATTACCGTCCGTTAAGGCAACAACTGAGCCGATGAAATTAAAATAACACTAAGTCAGTAAGTTACCGTTCTGAAAAATAAAGGGGATTTTTAAAAATAAGGGATATGCCTGAGGCAGTGGGCGATATGGCGTAATTTTGAAAAAGGGTTCACAGCGTGAACCCTTTTTTACTTAAATTTAAAGCTGTGGACCCGCTTGTGTGAAATCGAAATCGTTATTTGCGCTGGTGTATTTTTTGAAATTCGTCACAAACATGCCGGCTAATTTTTGAGCAGTTTCATCAAATTGCGCTTTGTCTGCCCAGGCATTTCGTGGATTTAACAATTCAGTTTCAACGCCTGCCAATGTTTTTGGAATGCTCAAATTAAAAAATGGCATGGTTTCAAAATCAGAGTTGTTGATACTGCCATCTAAAATCGCATTCACACAAGCGCGTGTGCCTTTAATACTCATCCGTTTACCAACGCCATAACCGCCGCCTGTCCACCCCGTATTAACCAAGTACGCATTTACGCCGTATTGTTCCATTTTTTTGCCGAGTAACGTGGCATAAACCGTTGGATGTAAAGGTAAAAACGCTTCGCCAAAACACGCCGAGAATGTGGCTTGTGGTTCAGTAACACCTCGTTCTGTGCCAGCCACTTTTGCGGTATAACCCGACAAGAAATAATACATGGCTTGTTCTTTTGATAACTTTGAAACCGGCGGTAAAACACCAAACGCATCACATGTTAAGAAAATAATGTTTTGCGGCATTCCAGCGCGTAAATCCGGTTCATGATTCTCGATATGTTCAATTGGATAAGAAACGCGTGTGTTTTCAGTTTTAGAACTATCGTGATAATCCACTTCACCGTTGTCGTCATAAACGACATTTTCTAATAACGCATGACGACGAATGGCAGCGAAAATCTCTGGTTCATTTTCTTGTGACAAACCGATACATTTTGCGTAACAGCCGCCTTCAAAATTAAATACACCTTCATCATCCCAACCGTGTTCATCGTCGCCGATTAACTTGCGTGACGCATCGGTTGAAAGTGTGGTTTTACCTGTGCCAGACAAACCGAAAAATAACGCCACATCGCCCGCTTTACCAACGTTCGCGCTACAGTGCATTGATAAAATGCCTTCCAATGGCAACCAGTAATTCATCATGGTGAAAATGCCTTTTTTCATTTCGCCGCCGTACCAAGTACCGCCGATAATAGCGATATTTTTTTCGACGTTGAAAATACAAAAAACTTCAGAATTTAAACCATGGTCTTGCCATTTGTGATTGGTGTAATTACTCGCGTTATAGACACGAAAATTCGGTGCAAAATTTTCTAACTCATCGGCTTCTGGGCGAATAAACATATTTTTTACAAAATGCGATTGCCACGCAAATTCGGTAATAAAACGCACCGATTTACGCATCACACCATCACCACTAAAACCGTCTGTGACATAAATATCTTTACCCGATAAATAATCAATCACGTCGGCATACAAATCGTCGAAAATTTCTGCGGAAACAGGTTTATTCACATTGCCCCATGCAATGTGTTGGCTTGACGGTTCTTGTTGCACAAAAAATTTATCTTTCGGAGAACGACCGGTGAATTTCCCTGTGTCTACGGTCATTGTGTCATTTTTTAACACCTGTCCTTCTTTATTGGCAACTTCGTGGTCAATCAGCTCGTCATAACTCAAGTTATGATAAACCTGTCCCACGCTGTGAAGTCCCAATTTTTCTGCACTCAATTCACTCATTACTACGGCTCCTAAGATTTTATGATCGTTCTTTTATCGGGTTTTTAACCGATTTCGTAAATGTAGCCGATATTGGATTTTTAGACAAGGATTTGTGTTTTGCCTACGAATTATCGTGGTTTGGCGCGATTGCTTTAATATGTTATCTTTTGGCAATCATTCGCTTTTAGACGGTTAAAACACAATGACACCTGAACAATTTAACGATTTCGCTCAACAAGGCTACAACCGCATTCCGATTAGTCGTGAAATTCTCGCTGATTTAGACACGCCGCTTAGTGCGTATTTAAAATTGGCTGCTGGCGCGTATTCTTATCTATTTGAATCGGTACACGGTGGCGAACAATGGGGACGTTATTCAATTATTGGGTTGCCATGCAAAACAGTTATAAAAGTATTTGGCAACCAAATTACGGTGACGTTTGAAAATAAAATTCTCGAAAATTTCACGCACGCAAATCCGTTGCAGTGGATTGAAGAATTTAAAGCGCGTTTTCGTGTGCCAGAAATCGATGGTTTACCTCGTTTTAACGGCGGTTTAGTTGGTTATTTTGGTTATGAAACAATTTGTTATATCGAACCGCGTGTTTGCAAAATTACAAAACCTGACGAAATTGGCGCACCGGATATTTTACTGATGGTGTCTGAAGAATTGCTGGTTTTTGATAATTTATCAGGCAAATTGTTATTGCTCACGCACGCCAATCCCGAAGAAACTGATGCGTATGAAAACGCACAATCTCGTTTACAAGAATTAGCCAAAACATTGCGTGAATCGCAGACAAAACCACAGTCACATTTTGTGCCGAAAAAAGTGAGTGAAGAACATTTTGTTTCAGGTTTTACGGAAAATGGTTTTAAACAAGCCGTCGAAAAAGCAAAAGAATACATCACGAACGGCGACATCATGCAGGTCGTTTTGTCACAACGTATGACAATTCCTTTCAGCGCAGAGCCGCTGAATTTATATCGTGCATTGCGGTGTTTGAATCCGTCGCCGTATATGTTTTATTTAAATTTGGACGATTTTCATATTGTTGGTTCGTCACCTGAAATTTTGGTGCGATTGGAAGATGACACTGTAACAGTTCGCCCGATTGCTGGAACTCGCCGTCGTGGCACAACGCCAGAACATGATTTAGAACTCGAAAAAGAATTGCTCGCCGACCCGAAAGAAATTGCTGAACATTTGATGCTCATTGATTTGGGTCGTAACGATACGGGACGGGTGGCAGAAATTGGTTCGGTTCAATTGACTGACAAAATGATTGTGGAGCGTTATTCGCATGTAATGCACATTGTGTCGAATGTTACGGGAACATTGAAACAAGGCAAAAATGCGTTTGATGTTTTAGCCGCAACATTCCCCGCTGGTACAGTGAGTGGTGCGCCGAAAATTCGCGCCATGGAAATTATTGATGAACTCGAACCCGTGAAACGTGGTGTATATTCGGGCGCAGTCGGTTATATCGGTTGGACAGGAAATTTAGATACCGCGATTGCAATTAGAACCGCTGTGATTAAAGACGATAAATTACATATTCAAGCAGGTGCGGGGATTGTCTATGATTCGGTGCCGCAAAGTGAATGGGATGAAACGATGAATAAAGGACGTGCGGTGTTTCGTGCGGTGGCGATGGTGGAAGCGGGTTTAGAAGGAGAGCAGGCATGAAAGTCGTAATGGTTGATAACTACGATTCATTTACTTATAACTTGGTGCAGTATTTTGGCGAATTAGGCGCAGACGTTATTGTGGTTCGCAATGACCAAGTTTCGGTTGCCGATATTGCAAATTTAAATCCCGATAAAATTGTTATTTCTCCTGGTCCTTGTACCCCAAAAGAAGCAGGCGTTTCGGTCGAGACGATTTTGCATTTTGCTGGAAAAATTCCGTTACTTGGCGTTTGTTTAGGACATCAAAGCATTGGTTATGCGTTTGGTGGCAATATCATTCACGCCAAACAAATCATGCACGGGAAAACATCACAAGTGTATCACCACAACATTGGCGTGTTTAAAGATGTGTCAAACCCCTTTACGGCAACGCGCTATCATTCACTAGTCATTGAACAAAGTTCGTTACCTGAGTGTTTAGAAGTGACCGCATGGACACAAGACGAAAACGGTGGCATTGATGAAATTATGGGGGTGCGCCATAAAACGCTTGATATTGAAGGCGTACAATTTCATCCGGAATCGATTTTGACTCAGCACGGGCATGATTTGTTGCGGAATTTTTTGCAACGTTAATTTAAGGAAGATGACATGGGCCTGCACAATCAAATTCGCCAACAATTACTTGATAATCTCAATCAAGAACAAGCTGATGAAGTCGATCAACTTAATAATGCCTTACGTCTACTTTCAAAATGGCGAAATGTATTGATTCAAAATACTTTTTTGCAACAACATGG
>DALYHZ010000001.1:26021-30340 GCA_031970635.1 Methylococcaceae bacterium
GTTGAAAGGACTAGATTTTCTAGCACAATCAGCAGAAGGCTGTCATGTTCCCAAATTACTTGGTTGTTATGAACAACCATTGCAACCGCATATTGAAGCCGCAATTCAAGCTGATTATCCTGTAATCATCAATATCGGTTGTGCCGAAGGTTACTATTCGGTTGGTATGGCTCGCAGAATGCCAACTACCAAAGTAATTGCATTTGATTTAAATCCAATTGCACAAAAAGTTTGTGCAGAACTTGCAATTAAAAATGGCGTGGCAGACAGAATTGAAATTGGAGCTTTATTTCAACCTGAAGATTTTGCCAAATTTGTAGGGCAACGAGTTTTAGTTTTATGTGACATCGAAGGTGCAGAACGCGAATTGTTAAATCCTCAAATTGCACCAGCATTAGCAGATATGGATTTAATTGTTGAATCACATGATTGTTTAATTTCAGGCATGACTAATTTGTTAATTGAACGATTTTCGCCAACGCACGATATCACATTTGTTCAAGATAATGGGCAACGTGATTTAACCAACGCACCAGCATGGTTTAATAATTTGGCTCATTTAGATCAATTGTTAGCCGTTTGGGAATGGCGTTCGGGTGCAACGCCTTGGTTAATCATGAAAGCCAAGAGAGTTTAGTTTTTAATGGGCGAATAGCTATGAAAATCTTAGTCGAGTGGCACGCTTTAACACCTGAACAAGCTCTCGAATATCAACAAACCTCTCAGTCGGGCTTAACCACTCTCGAGGCGCAACAACGTTTAAAACGTGACGGTGCAAATCAGCTTTGCGAAAAACCGCCTAGATCGCTTGGACGGTTATATTTTGCGCAATTTCAAAGTATTTTAATTTTAGTGTTAATTGCAGCGGCATGTTTAGCCACTTTCATCGGTGATAAAACGGATGGGATGGTCATCATGACGGTTGTCTTTATCAATTCTTTGCTGGGGTTTTACCAAGAATTTCAAGCCGAAAGGTCGTTAGCCGCACTTAAAAAAATGTTGTCGTTGCAGGCAAAAGTGCGCCGCGATAATCAAGTGAGTGAAATCGATGTCAAAGAATTAGTGCAAGGCGATATTGTATTGCTTGAAGCGGGTGACAAAATTCCTGCAGATGGTCGTTTGCTCGAAATATTTGGATTAGAAGTTGATGAATCTGCTTTAACAGGCGAGTCATTACCAGTGGTCAAATATATTGACGCATTGCAGGAAAAGACGATGCTTGCTGAACGCTGTAACATGTTGTTCATGAATAATGTGGTTACGCGCGGACGAGGCGAAATGCTTGTCACAGCAACGGGCATGAACACCGAAATTGGCAAACTCGCGAAACTTCTCTCCGAAACACAAGAACAGCCCACACCGTTGCAAACGCAACTCGATCGTTTGGGAAAACGTCTAGCGGCAGTGGCGTTGGTCATTGTTTTAGTATTATTTGCCAGCGCGTTATGGCGCGGTGAACCGTTAATTGAAACTGCTTTCACTGCCATTGCATTGGCTGTGGCGGCAATTCCAGAGGGGTTGCCAGCCGTTGTAACGGTAACGCTCGCGCTGGGTATGCACCGCATGGCAAAACAAAAAGCCATTGTGAAACGACTTTTAGCGGTGGAAACGTTAGGGTGTACGACGGTTATTTGCACCGATAAAACAGGAACACTGACGCTCAATCAAATGACAGCGCGGCAGTTTTTTTATCATGGGCAAACGTATCATGTTGACGATAAAATTTCGCCCGTATGCAGTACGAAAAATGAATTATTGCACCCCTTAGTGTTGTGTAACGACAGTCAAATGCACAACGGCAAAATTATCGGCGACCCGATGGAAGGCGCGTTGCTCGTGCTGGCAGAAAAAGCAGGGATAAATTATGAGAATGTTCGCATGGAATACCCACGTTTGGCAGAAATTCCATTCGATGCCGTCCATAAATTTATGGCGACGTTTCACCGTCATGGCGATGAAATTCTCATTTTTGTCAAAGGCGCACCCGAAGTTATTTTATCGCGTTGTCGTTTAAATTCTGATGAACGGTCTGATTTATCTGCAAAAAATACGAATATGTCGCGAACCGGTTTGCGTGTGTTAGGCGTAGCAACGGGGCGTATTTCAGCGTCCGAATATAAACCACGATTTGGTTTGTCGATTGAAGATTATTTGAAGCGATACATTGAACATTTGCATTTTGTAGGTTTTATCGGTTTACAAGACCCACCGCGAGCAGAAGTTTACGATGCCATTCAATTATGCCAACGCGCAGGCATTGCAGTAAAAATGATTACTGGCGACCAAGCTACGACAGCAACGGCAATTGCTAGAGAATTGGATTTAGTCGGCGAAACCTTAGATGGTCGTGCGTTAGCGGCGTTAAATGATGATGAGCTGGCGAAACGAATTAACAACATCGGTGTTTTTGCCCGAACTGCACCCGAACAAAAAATGCGTCTTGTCAATGCACTCAAAAAAGCCGGTCATGTCGTCGCGATGACGGGTGACGGCGTGAACGATGCACCGGCGTTGAAAAGTGCTGACATTGGCATTGCCATGGGAAAAAGTGGCACCGATGTCGCGCAAGAAGCCGCGACGATAATTTTGACCGATGATAATTTTGCCTCAATTGTCAATGCAGTGCAGGAAGGGCGCGGTATTTACGACAATATGGTGAAGTTTATCCGCTTTCAACTTTCCACCAATACCGGGGCAATTTTATGTGTGGCAATTGCGCCGTTACTGCATTTGCCATTGCCCTTTTCGGCAATTCAATTGCTTTGGATAAATATCATTATGGATGGTCCGCCAGCCATGTCGTTAGGCGTTGACCCTGCCCGCACCAGCATTATGAATGAACCGCCGCGTTCTGAATCGGCTCAATTATTGTCATGGCAACGATTAGCGCAGTTGCTTTTTTACGGCGTGATTATGGCGGGCGGTACGTTAGGGATTTTGTTTTACGATTTGCAATTTCATGATGTGGAACACGCTAAAACTCTCGCTTTCACCACCTTTGTTTTATTCCAAATTTTCAATGTTTTTAATGCACGCTCAGAAAAAGGCACGGCATTTAATCGCCAATTTTTCAGAAATATCTGGCTTTGGTTATCGCTGGTTGCCGTGGTGGCATTGCAAGTTTCGATGGCACAGTGGGAATTCGCACAAACGATTTTTCATACTGCTGATTTAAATTTGGATGATGGTTTACTTGCGCTGGGCGTGGCGAGTAGTGTGTTGGTTTTAGAAGAATTACGAAAAATAGGCTGTCTGTTGAAAAGTTTTGTTTTTGCACCATAGTTGTAACCAATCAATTCACCTTAGAGGGTAACACAATGAGAATGGACAAATTAACCAGCAAATTCCACGAAGCCTTAGCCGATGCGCAAAGTTTAGCGTTAGGCAAAGATCATCAATTCATCGAACCGGCACATTTATTTTTAGCGTTGCTTGACCAAGAAGGCGGAAGCATCAAACCGCTTTTAGCACAAAATAATATCAATGTGCCTGCATTACGCGCGGAAACCTTAGCCACCATTAACCGCTTGGCAAGCGTGAGCGGAACAGGCGGCGATGTGCAATGGTCAAACGAAACGCAACGTCTTTTAAATTTAACCGACAAACTCGCCCAAAAACGCGGCGATAATTTCATTTCCAGTGAATTATTTTTACTCGCGGTTGCTGAAGACAAATGTTCACTTACAGAATTGTTTAAAAAATTTGGTTTATCAAAAGCCTTGCTCGAAAGCGCGATTGAAAAACTACGCGGTGGCGAAACCGTGCAAGATGCCAACGCCGAAGACCAACGCCAAGCCTTAAAAAAATACACCATCAATCTCACCGAACGCGCCGAACAAGGCAAACTCGACCCTGTCATCGGACGGGATGATGAAATTCGTCGCACGATTCAAGTATTGCAACGCCGCACTAAAAATAATCCGGTGTTAATCGGTCAACCTGGTGTGGGTAAATCGGCGATTGTGGAAGGTTTAGCGCAACGCATTATTAACGGCGAAGTACCAGAAGGCATGAAACATAAACAAGTTTTATCGCTTGATATGGCGGCGTTGATTGCAGGGGCAAAATTTCGTGGCGAATTTGAAGAACGATTGAAAGCGGTTTTAAACGATTTAGCCAAACAAGAAGGGCAAGTTAGTTTGTTCATCGACGAATTGCACACGATGGTCGGCGCGGGAAAAGCCGAAGGCGCGATGGATGCGGGGAATATGCTCAAACCTGCGTTAGCGCGTGGTGAATTGCATTGCGTTGGCGCGACGACGCTCGACGAATACCGCAAATACATTGAAAAAGATGCGGCGTTAGAGCGTCGTTTTCAA
>DALYHZ010000001.1:30379-34270 GCA_031970635.1 Methylococcaceae bacterium
GAAGACACGATTGCGATTTTGCGCGGTTTAAAAGAAAAATACGAAGTTCATCACGGTGTCGATATTACTGACCCTGCGATTGTCGCGGCGGCGAGTTTGTCTTATCGCTACATTTCTGACCGTCAATTGCCTGATAAAGCCATTGATTTAATTGACGAAGCGGCAAGTCGAATTCGCATGGAAATCGATTCTAAACCCGAAGCGATGGACAAATTACATCGTCGTTTGATTCAACTAAAAATCGAACAAGTTGCGCTTAAAAAAGAAAAAGATGCGGCATCGAAAAAACGTTTAGAAATTTTGGAACAAGAAATTGCCGAAATTGAAAAAGAGTATTCGGATTTAGAAGAAATTTGGAAAGCGGAAAAAGCCGCTTTGCAAGGTAGCGCGGCATTTAAAGAAAAACTCGAACAAGCGCGTTTAGATTTAGAAACAGCGCGACGTGCAAATGATTTGGCGAAAATGTCTGAGTTGCAATACGGCATTATTCCTGAACTGGAAAAACAAATCGCCGCCACCGCAAATGTCGATATGTCAAAAATGACCTTGTTGCGTAACAAAGTCACCGACGATGAAATTGCCGAAGTGGTTTCAAAATGGACGGGCATTCCTGTTTCAAAAATGCTCGAAGGCGAAAAAGAAAAATTGTTGCACATGGAAGAGCATTTAAAACAACGTGTTGTCGGACAAGATGAAGCCTTGAAAGCGGTGAGCAATGCGATTCGTCGTTCACGCGCGGGGCTTTCTGACCCAAATCGTCCAAATGGTTCGTTTTTGTTTTTAGGTCCAACGGGCGTGGGCAAAACCGAATTGTGCAAAGGATTAGCCGAATTTATGTTTGACACCACCGATGCGATGGTTCGCATTGATATGTCTGAATTTATGGAAAAACATTCGGTCGCACGTTTAATCGGTGCGCCTCCAGGTTATGTCGGTTATGAAGAAGGCGGCTATTTAACAGAACTCGTGCGCCGCAAACCGTATTCGGTGATTTTGCTCGACGAAATCGAAAAAGCGCATTCTGATGTGTTCAACATTTTGTTACAGGTTTTAGATGATGGGCGTTTGACCGATGGGCAAGGTCGCACGGTCGATTTTAAAAATACGATTGTGGTCATGACTTCAAATATCGGTTCGGACACGATTCAAGCATTGTCTGGCGAAGCGTTGTATAGCGTGATGAAAAATGCGGTGATGGATATTGTGGCAACCAAATTCCGTCCTGAATTTATCAATCGAATTGATGAAGCGGTTGTGTTCCATTCGCTCGGCAAAGCGCAAATCCGTTCGATTTGTGTGATGCAAATTGATTATTTGCGTAGTCGTTTGCAAGAACGTGAAATTGGTTTGGATATTTCAGATTCGGCGTTGGATTTACTTGGTGAAGAAGGTTTTGACCCTGTTTATGGTGCAAGACCGATGAAACGCGCCATTCAACAACAGCTTGAAAATCCACTCGCGCAATTGATTTTAAGTGGGCATTTTGTCGCGGGAGATGTGATAAAAGTTGTTGAAGAAGGTGGGGAGTTGCAGTTTTTGAAGTAAAGTTAAACGTATAGGGTGAAAAGATAACATTGTCACTTTTCACCCCAAATCACATAAAAATAATTTGTTATGACAGGTTCAAAATGCTTGCACTAGGCAAAATTAAAGACATCGAGACGTTAAAATCCTTAGGTTCTTGTGCAGATGTAAAAAAGTTAATTAAAAGCGAAATCGGCATATCTTTTGAAGTTTCCAATTGGGAGCAACTTTTAAAGATGATTGAACAATTATCTATTTCTGTGAATAAAAATTCTGAAATGCTAGTTCCTCTCATTGCAGATAGTAGAAATCTCAAAGAACTTGGTTCATTTTCAAATGCTAAAAAAGTCATTTCTGAATTGTTGAGGCTGAAAATTAAAGCTCGTAGTTGGGATAGCTTAGAAAAAATTTTAAATAAAGTATTGCCAGAATTTACAAATGACGATTTTGCTATTAAATCTGCACTTTTTGAGAAAAATAAAATCAGAAATTTCATTTACAGCTCAAAATTAGAAGGTATTTTTATCAAAGATGAACCTCCTCAACTAAAAATGAAAGATGTATTAGAAAAATATCGAGTAAGGTAGTCAATATGGACAAATACGATGCTTGTAATGATTATTACTGTTATCCAAATACTGTGGTGCTAAAAAACAACTTAGGAATAACTAATGAAAAAATTTTAGAAGATGCAGAACGGGAAATAACGTCAATATCAATTCACGACATTAAGTATTCATCCCCGCCGTATAATTTAAAATATCTTCAAAACATACATAAAACGTTATTTTCTGAACTGTACGATTGGGCAGGTGAAATACGAAATGTAGATATTTCAAAAGGCGGAACAAGATTTTGTACCGCTACGCGAATTGTCCCTGAAATTGCAAAACTATTTAAAAATTTAGAAAGCGAATCTTATTTGACTCATTCTGGCGATAATTTTGCAATGAAACTTGCTGAGTATTATGCAGAGTTCAACATGATTCATCCCTTTCGAGAAGGTAATGGGCGAGTTCAACGCTTATTTTTTGAACATTTAGCAAGTTATAACAATTACGGTTTAGATTGGTCATTCATTACTCAAGATGAATGGATTAAAGCAAACATTGATGGTTATTATGTTCAATATCAGAGTTTGGCAGAAATTTTCGAAAAAACACTTGTAAAAATCTAAATCTTATAAATTCAAAAAGAAAACCCATGTCAGCCTAAGCCATTACAACAGTCTTAAAGATGGTGGATTTCAGCTTATATATCAAGAAACAGTCGATGCTCAAATTCCTGTTTATTAGTGTGTTTGTTTTATGTATATCTGGATGCAGTGTCATTCGGAGTACAAAGTTATTGACACCAAAGTGGTCTGGATTCTCAGAAATCAGTGATAGCGTGTATGTAGACAATCAAATGTCTTTTAGTCAACGTCAGGAATTTCTCAAAACATTGGACTTAGCGAAGAGGCGTGTATCAACTTTTTTTGGTGGAATCGAAGGAACACCTGAAGTATTTGCTTGTTCTACCGAGGAATGTTTTATTTCTCATGGTGGATTTGGTCTTCAAAAGGGAAAAGCGTATGGTGCGTCCATGCTCTTGTTATCTCCGCGTGGGTTGGATGTGGTAATTGCCAGCCATGAACTTACGCACATAGAACTGCATCACCGAATTGGTGTCTTAAAATCGTGGTGTGAAATTCCATCTTGGTTTGATGAAGGACTTGCCGTTCTTGTTAGTGAAGATCCTCGATACACTGAAGAGGCGTGGCTTAAGACAACAGATAATGGACATAATGCGCCAGCATTAGAAGAAATTGGCAAAATGATTGGTCACGGTGATTGGCAATTGAGTTATGGAACGGCACGACGGACTGTTGGTAAATGGTATGCACATGTTGGTCAGTCTGGACTGGCTCACCTTATTTCAGAAGTAAAAGACGACAAGGATTTTGATACCACATTTAACATCTAATTCTCATGACTAAACTCAATACGGATTATTTTATTCGTTGCATTGCAACACTTGAAAAAGCGTTTAATGCGTTAAATGAACAATCCGACGACAGCGATTTATACGATATTTATCGCGCGGCTTGTGTGAAAGAATTTGAAATCATTTTGGAACAAGCAGGAAAATTGCTGAAAAAATGTTTAAAACCTTATTTCGCCACACCAAAACACGTTGATAAATTAACGTTTAAAGATATTTTTCGCACAGCGGCAAAACACGATTTAATCAGTTTAGAAGAATCTGAACGTTGGCTAACCTATCGTGATAATCGAAATAGCACCGCGCATGATTACGGTGTCAGTTTTGCGGATGAAACCTTAACGTTATTGCCGCAATTTATTCTTGATGCGACGAAAATTAGCG
>DALYHZ010000001.1:34280-39208 GCA_031970635.1 Methylococcaceae bacterium
AAAATCAATGATGACAAAACCGAATCTTTATTTACGCGACAAAGATAAACATTGTTTTTTGAAATTATTAACCACTTTTTTGCCAACGGTTACAGCGTGGGCGTATGGTTCACGAGTAAAAGGCGAAGCACACGATACCAGTGATTTAGATGTCGTTTTACGTTCGGCAGATTTAACGCCGATTCCCTTTGAAGAATTAGAAACGTTTTTGCAAGCTCTTAACGATTCAAATATTCCGATTTTGGTAGAAGCTCGCGATTGGGCAAGATTACCCGCCTCTTTTCATGAAGAAATTTTGAAGTGTTATGTTGTGTTGGAATGATTTTTAGCGGGCAATTTTGTCGCAGTGAGATGTGATAAAAATTATTTGGAAAGGCGGGATGTTTCGGTTTTTCGCGGTAATCAAAAAATAGGACAAGGTTTGTATTTTCCTTGTCCCGTATTTTTTATTGTGTCGGGCGTTTAGCAATTTCAATCAACGTGTCATCCTTTTTCGAATTACTTTTAGAACTGCCAAAGTAATAACCAAAAATTGTTGTCAGGACAGAAGAAAGAACACCTAAAATGTATAAAACGAAGTCTTTTACCATAGCACTCCGCGCATTTAATTCTTCTAGGTCAGCTTTGGCATGGAAAACATCTTGCTGTAAATTATCCAACTCTTTTCTAGCTTGTTCTTTTCTGTCGGCGTCTTCGTTCTTGAACTTTTCAACTGCTGTGTCATATTTTTGCTGAACAAAAGAAAGTGTTTTGATTTCTTGCACTGGATTGTCCGCAATGTGAATAAAATACCAAAACATGAAAAATGTTAGCAATACAGTGATTAGAGCAAGAATTGGTGGGATATTTCTAGCAAAACAATCTAACTTTCCATGAAACTGCTTACTATTAGGTGGTGTCTTATTTAAATTTTCATCGTTGCTCATATGGTTTTTCCCCTTTTATCACCACTTAGTTTGAATAATTGAAATTTGTACATATTTACAACAGAACTTGAAGTTGAATGAGTGAGTAGAGTGGGTACTCAACCTCATCTATGCAAATGCTCATTCCGCTTTTGATAGGATAAACAATAAAGCCTTGCCTGTCATAAAAATTAAAAAATGCCTGTTTTTTTTGCCGTGCAATAAATTTCAATACAAATCCACCGGATCCACATCAAGCGACCAATGCACTTTGGCGGCGGATTTTAATGCGGTGATTTGTGGAACAAGCTGTTTCAATAAATGATGCAATGCCGCGCGATTTGTATGTTGAAACAGTAATTGATAACGATATTGCCCAGCACGTCTTGCCATCGGCGCAGGAATCGCACCTAAAATTTGTACTTCTTGCGTATTCAAACTTTGGGCTAATTCCGCCACCGCTTGTAAAAACGTTACCGGCAACGCTTCATTTTCAGCATGAGCGCGTAACAACGCCTGATAACTAAACGGCGGCAAACTCGCCATCTCACGTTCTGCCAACGCTAACGCCGCAAATTTCGCATATCCATCACGCAATAATTCGGTCAATAACGGATGTGTTGGTTGGCGCGTTTGCAATAACACTTTACCTTGTTTTTGTTCGCGTCCGGCACGCCCCGACACTTGCACAATCAATTGCGCTAATTTTTCACCCGAATGAAAATCGGTGCTAAACAAGCCACTATCCATATCCAAAATCGCTACCAACGTGACATTTGGAAAATGATGACCTTTTGCCAATAATTGCGTGCCTAAAATAATGTGTGCCTCACCGGCGTGAATTTGCACCAAAAAATCTTCCAACGTGCCTTTGCGTTGTGTCGAATCACGGTCTAAACGAATCACAGTTTTATCCGAAAATAAGCGCATTAAAACGGCTTCCAAACGTTCCGTTCCCAGTCCCAGCGAGGTTAAATCATCAGACTGACACTCAGGACACGTTGAAATTAGACGATGTTCTGTGCCGCAATGATGACAACGTAAAATATTTTTATAGCGATGAATCACCAAATTCGCATCGCAATGAATGCAACGCGCCACCCAGCCGCAATCGTGACACATCAACGTCGGCGCAAATCCGCGTCGATTTAAAAACAATAAAACTTGTTCCTCATTTGCCAAAGTAGCGCGAATTTCGTCAATCAATTTTGCCGACAAACCTTCTTGTAAACGTTGTTGACGAATATCGATGAGTTGCACCAACGGGGGCAGGGCGTTTCCAGCGCGCTCGGGCAATTGCAAATGTTGATAACGTTGCTGTTGAACGTTATACAAACTTTCTAGCGATGGCGTAGCAGAACCTAAAACGACCGGCACATTTGCGAGTTTTCCACGCATGACGGCAACATCTCGCGCTGAAAATCTAAAGCCCTCTTGTTGTTTAAAAGAACTGTCGTGTTCTTCGTCGAGAATGATTAAACCGATATTGGGCAAGGGCGTAAATAACGCCGAGCGTGTGCCGAGTAATAATGAACATGCGCCACTTTGCATTAACAGCCACGCATTTTTGCGTTGCACATCGGTCAATTTGGAATGTGAAATGGCAACGTGCGTGCTGAAACGTTGCTCGAAACGCTGTTGTAATTGGGGCGTGAGCGTGATTTCTGGCACAAGAACAAGCACTTGTTGTTTGCGTTCCAACACCGTTTGAATCAGTTGCATATACACTTCAGTTTTACCGCTGCCAGTTACGCCGTCGAGTACGAAAACTTTAAAGGTGTCTAATGCGGCGTGAACCGAATCAATGGCGTTTTGTTGCGCGTCGTTGCAAATCAATTGCACGTTTTTTGTGTTGGATTCTACTGTTTTTGGTAATTTCTTAATGACTGCGTCTTTACCTTGTCGCAATGCGATGGGAAATGCCGCACTCATCACTTCACCGAGCGGATGATGATAATAGCCGCTTACCCAATGCAATAGTTTTAAATCGATTTCTGCAAGCAGTGGCGTGTCATCAATGATGCGTGTAATCGGTTTTAATTTTTCGTGCGGATAATTGCTTTCAAAACTGGTTGAAATGAGAAATGCGATTTTTGAACGTTTACCAAAAGGCACTTCGAGACGAATCCCCGCCCGTAAATTTTCATGCGAATAATTTTCAGTGGCGAGGTATTCAAATAATTGGAAGAAAGGAACAGCGGGAATTGCGACTTTTAAAATGAGAGATTTAGTCATGATTCCAAATTTGCACTAAACTCAACGTGGCGAGCATTAAAAACGCCAGCAACGTCCACGCTGGCATACTCAGACCAAGCATTGTCCAATCCACTTTTGCACAATCGCCTGTGCCAGAAAGCATGAGTTTAAGCGTGTCCATGAGCGGAAAATTTTGCAACATATATTCAAGAGCTGGACTGCATTCGGGAACTTTATCGGGCGGCAAATGTTGAATCCAAATGTGACGTATTGAAACAGATGCACCGCCTAACGCGGTTAATGCGCCGATAATGGCGTAACGATTGATGCCAGTTCGTGTCGGATTTCGCACACCAGCGGTTAGAAAAACCAAACCCGTTAAAAAAATAGCGATGCGTTGCGAAATACACAACGGGCAAGGTTCTAGCTCTTGTACAAATTGAAAATACGCACCCATGCTGAGCAAAAATACACAACCTGCGCTGCCCAAAAAAAACCAAATTCTTGGTGTGAATCTAATTTTGTTAATTATTTCCATTGATATTCCACCTCATTTCTAAATAATCGACAACCGCGACTAGGTCCCATGACAACAAGCACATCGCCTGCGTTGAGTTCATGATCGGTTTCACCGTTAGTAAAATGCAATTGATCATCTAATTCTCGATCCACGACACCGATCAAAATTAAATTGTATTTTTCATTTTTTAAATTTAATTGGCTAACCATTACGCCTTCCAAATGGGAATCGACGGGAATTTCAATTTGCGCCATGTTTAAATCGTGCCGTCCGAAAACCGTATGGTCAAGAATATTGCTAATATCGGGTTTAGTTAGCATTTCATGTACTTTTCGACCGCAAATTTCATACGGGTCAATGATTTTATTTGCACCGGCGGCGAGTAATTTTTCCTCAGATTCGGAATCATCGACAATGGCGATAATAATGACGCTTTTATCAATGGCACGCGCCGAAATAGTCAAAAAGACATTATCTGAATCTTGCGGATAAAAACAGAAAACAATATCAACTGTCGTACCAATACCAATCGATAACAAATCATCGTCATTTCGAAAATCGATGATGCGTGTTTCAAAACCTTTTTCAGCAACTAACGTTGCTTCGGTTTCATTACTGGCAATAAACAAAATGCTGCACTCATCGGCAGGCAAGCGACTCATCGCTTCCAATGACATAACGCTGTAACCAAACACTACGATACGTTTCATCATTTTAATCTTATTTGAAAAAGGGTTTTATAGTCGATGTGGTGCAGTTACCAATTAAACACGTTGTTTTCGCAGTTGCGCTTGCTGCAGCTTGAGCGGCAGTTACACGTTTTAATTGATATTGTGACTTGTCTATTTCGCACGTTTTATCATCACTTTCACAGGCGGATTTAACAATTAAATAATACGTTGGCGAATCCTTTGTCAAAGAAATTGCATAAGCACCCGTATCGCCACTTTGTCCAGTTCCACATGAACTACCGTTAATTAACGTCGTTGATTTCAACGTTTTTGCACTGTCATAAATCAATAACTTCCAGTCGTTTTGATAACGCATCGAATTATTACAACTAAAGGTTAAATTCGCATCTTCTGTACCGGTATCGACTTGATAAACCTGCGTATCCGATACCGTGTTAATTTGTCCGATTTGTTGCGTTACGCCAAGATTCTTTTTAGCAAGTAACCACGTTGTATCAAAACTGCCTGCTGTTTTTGCAGGTGTTGTCGTTCCAGTTGTTGACGTTGTCGATACCACTTCACGGCTGAGAATATATTGGGAATTATCGACAACACATGCGCTGTCATCCTCTTCGC
>DALYHZ010000002.1:0-23561 GCA_031970635.1 Methylococcaceae bacterium
AAAGTTTCGCGCTCAAAGCCGAAAGTGAAAACTTGTTAGAACAAGCAAAACGGGCGGTGGAAATCGCAATTGAAGAAGATGAAGCGGTGGTGATGGATTATTTGGAGAAAACATAATGAACTCATTACAACAAGTGCTTGCAAATGAAATTAACACCTTACCTTTAATATCACAAAAAGAGGTTTTAGATTTTGTGTTATTTCTAAAAAAACGCATTAGTTCAGAAACCGATACGAATTATTTGTCTAAAAACCCTGAAACTAAACAGGCAATTATCGACGGTTTGAATACGCCACTTGATGAATGTTCAACGGAGTTGGATTGGTGAAATATCAACTTTATTACACCAACCGCGCTAAAAAAGATGCGTTGAAAATTAAATCCGCGAATTTGAAAGAGAAGGTCGAAGACTTATTAGCGTTAATTTCTAGTGATCCGTTGGCATATCCACCTGAATTCGAATTTTTAAAAGGGGACTTGAAAGGCGCGATTTCACGCAAAATTAACAAACAACATCGACTTGTTTATCAGATTTTGGAAGATGAAAAAGCGATTAAGGTGTTGATGATGTGGACGCATTATGAGTAATCTCTCCGCGCTAATTCAACAAAGTTTCGCGCTCAAAGCCGAAAGTGAAAACTTGTTAGAACAAGCAAAACGGGCAGTTGAAATGGCAATTGAAGAAAATGAAAATGTGGCATTGAAATACATAACTCATATAGAGATAACACAGTGAAAACAGTTAATTTCAGAGAATGGGATTTAGATAAACTTGAACAAACATTTAATTTAAAACAAGTTTGGGAAAGTGATTTGTTAAATCGCTGGGAAAATGGCGTTGCTGAAATTAACGACTTTGAAACACATATTTTAAAAAATTTACAAAAATCGTTAATTCGAGGTGGGCGAGCATGGAACGAAGTGGAACTCGAAAATAAATTTATTAGCCCAATGATAATGGCGGCAGAGATTGATGATGAGCAAATCGGTTATTTTTTGGAGCGTCCCTTGTCGTGCGTCATTGGTGATTACGAATTATCGGGCATTGTCGATGGCGTGATTGCAACAGGCATTCGAAATCCGCAAATGCCATATTTTTGTTTTCATGAATATAAACGAAGTTTAGAAAATCAAGGTACGCCCGATGGACAAGTTTTAGCGGCGATGCTGGTGGCGCGTGAAAAAAACAATAATACGCTCCCGATTTACGGTTTATTTGTAGTTGGTTTAGTGTGGAATTTTCTGGTGTTAAATCAAAATGAATACTGCATTAGCAAAAGTTATAACGCAGATGATGAAGAAATTTTCACCATTTTCAAAATGCTTAAAACGTTGAAAAAAATGATACAAACCGAGTTACTGCCATTTGGAACGCAATGCAAAAATTAAATATCAGGAAAAAACAATGGCATTCACCAATCAATTTAAATCCTTAGCGGCAGTTCTTAAACACTATCAGATTCACTACAAAGACGCGGATTTTGAAATTATTAAAACCGCAACGCTCAATGAATCCATGCGGCAAGATATTTTTTTTACACTTAAAGAAGTTGCTTATAACGTTTCAGAAGCGGCAATTTGTGAAAATTTGATTTATCCACTTTTAAAAGAAGCATGGAAAAACTATGCAGACATATTTGCGATTTGGAGTCATACATCGCTTGAATATGATGACGAACTCACAGGCATTCCTGATTACTTGATTTCTAAACGTTCCGCGTTAGGAAAAATTATTTTTGATTCACCTTTACTCGCTGTCGTTGAAGCAAAAAAAGATAATTTTTCGGCAGGTTGGGCGCAATGTGCGTTGGAAATGATTGCCATACAAAAAATAAATGATGACGAACAATTAGTGATTTATGGCTTGGTTTCAAATGGTGAGATTTGGGAAATTGCAATGTTGCAAAATCAGCAATTTATTTTTTATGACAAACGATTTGTGATTGAAGAATTAGATAACTTGTTTAACGTATTGATTTCTATTTTAGAAGCGTGCAAATTGCAACTTGTTAGAACAAGCAAAACGGGCGGTTGAAATCGCAATTGAAAGCGTGAATGTTGGAGAATAAAAATGAAACAAGTTGCCTCGTTACAATATGGCGTAATTTTTAAAAAAGCCTTTTCACAACCCGACGTTTTCAAAGCATTCGTCAAAGACATCCTTGGCATCGAGTTAGAAATTGATAAAGTTGAAACCGAAAAATCGTTCGAACAAAAAATTGGCAATATCAAAGTCGAATTTGATTTGTATGCCGAAGACTTGAAAAATCGCGTCATCATTGAAATTCAACATCAAAATGGCTCAGATTATTACGACCGTTTTTTGCATTATCATTGCGTGGCATTGCTTGAACAAGCCGCAAAATATAGCAATTACAAACCCGATTTAACGGTTTATACGATTGTGGTTTTAACTTCGGCAGACAAACATAAAACTGATATTGCGGTGATTGATTTCGACCCAAAAGACCGTTATGGCAATCCACTTGGCGAAATTAAACACAAAGTGATTTACCTTGCGGTGAAATATGTGGATGAAAACACACCTGAAATTTACCGTGAATGGTTAAGTGCAATTAAAGAAAGTTTGACTGAACAAATCGACGAAACGAATTATTCACGCCCAGAACTTCAAGCTGTCATCAATTCGATTGCGAAAAATTTGGTTTCGCCCGAAGAAAAATACGCCATGATTGAAGAATACAATTTTGAAACGGACAAAAAGAAGAAGTTTGACGAAGGTATTCAGAAAGGTGAAAAAGACAAAGCGTTGGCAATTGCAAAAGGAATGCTTACCAAGAAAATGGATATTCAAACGATTGCCGAATTAACGGGTTTAACGCATGCCGAAATTGAGGATTTGAAATGAAATCACGCGAAAGAAGACATGGTTTAACTGTCGTCAACACAGGTGAGGGGAAAGGCAAATCTTCCAGCGCGTTCGGAATGGTTTTTCGCGCCGCTGGTTGGGACATGAATGTTTGTGTGATTCAATTTATCAAAGGGCAATGGCAAACAGGTGAACAAAAAGCCGCTCAACGTTTTGACAATATCGAATGGCACGCACTTGGTGATGGTTTTACTTGGGACACCAAAAATCCGCAGCAAGACATTAAAACCAGTCGTGAAATTTGGGAATTTGCTAAAGCGCAGATTTTGTCAGAAAAATTTGATGTGGTATTGCTTGATGAAATAAATTACTGTTGTGGTTACGGTTGGATTTCAGGACAGGAAATTGTTGAATTTATTACCCAAGAAAAACCGCCGTGGTTGCATTTAATTTTAACTGGGCGAAATGCCGCGCCCGAAGTGATTGCAGTGACTGATACCGTCACTGAAATGACGAAAGTTAAACATGTTTTTGAACAAGGTGTAAAAGCCGAGCAGGGCATTGATTTTTAAAATAATAATGAGGAGCAGAAAATGAGTGACGAAATAAAAGAACCAATGAGCAATACCACAAAAATCGTTATCGCGGTCGCAGGTGTTTTTGTAATCGGTTTTGCAATGGTTGGCGCAAATAAACAACAATCAAAAGAAGAAATGGAAGCGACGGCTATGATTCGCAATTATGCGGCTATTCAAGGCATGGCAAATCAAAAATGTCCAAAAGCCATTGAAGAAGCAACCGGTGAACAAGTGCTTTTCCCAAGCAAAACAGAATCTGATAAAGATAGTTATATCACCTTATTTTGGGATGGCGAAAATACCGCAAATGGCGGTTTTAAAAATGCGAGTTGTACTTTAAAAGCCTCGTTAGGTGGTATTTCTGAACTGGTTGTTGATGGTGAAGTGCTGATTAAAAAGTAACGAATACTTCATTTTTATCTCGGCATTATCAAAGATGTCGAGATAAGGGACGGGCAGACCACGTTTAATTTGGGAGAACGCACACATGTTCATGATTCGAAACATTCTAAAATTGTGGGCGTGTCTCACAATAGTCTTTTTTGTAAGTGCTTGCGATAAAACAGAAGAAAGTGCTTATCAACCCACTTACAGTTCTAATGCAGAAAATACAAATCAAATTCCAGAATATATCGTAGGCATTCATCCTTTGCATAATCCGCAAAAGTTGATGGAACTTTATGGTCCGATTGTCGATTACATGAATAGTCATATTCCAGAAGCGCATTTCAAATTGGAAGCCTCGCGTAATTACGAAGAATTTGAGAAAAAACTGTATGCGGGAAACTTTGCTTTTGCAATGCCAAATCCTTATCAAACATACAATCACTTAAGTATGGCTACCATATTTTTGGCAAGATGGGTGATGATGAAGGATTTCGAGGCATCATGCTGGTTCGTAAAGACAGTGGCATTCAAAACGTAACTGATCTTAAAGGCAAAGCGGTTTCATATCCGGCCGCGACAGCACTTGCCGCAACGATGATGCCGCAATATTACTTTCATTTGCATGGTATTGACGTAAATCATGATATTGAAAATCGTTATGTCGGTTCACAAGAATCCTCCATCATGAACGTGTTACTCGGTCATGTTGCTGTAGGTGCGACGTGGCCAGTACCATGGGAAGGTTTTAAAGTTGAACATCCTGATTTAGCAAGTGAGTTAGAGGTGAAATGGAAAACCGAGCCGTTACTTAATAATGGATGGGTAGTTTATAAAGAGATTCCGGCATCTGTGACAGATAAATTTGCGCAACTTCTGTTTAGTTTGCAAGACACTGAACAGGGAAAGACAATGTTAGCAAAATTGCCCATTTCTCGTTTTGAACCAGCAACGGATGAGACCTATCGTCCTGTGCATGATTTTTTAGAAACATTTTCTAAAACGGTTCGTCATATTGACTATTGAGTCATGTAACAACCATGAATTTTATACTGCGATTTTTTACTAAACTCAATCGCGTGTGGAGTCGTTCCATTCGCCGCCAATTAGCATGGTCTTTTTCTGTTATCTCATTAGTTTTTATTTTAGGAACGGGGTATTTTTTATTCACATTTCAACGCAGTTTTCTTTATAGCCACAGTACCGAAAATGCGTTTGACCTTGCTAGAACTTTGTCGTTTAGCTGTGCTTCATGGGTATTAGCCGACGATGTGGTTGGTTTACAAGAAACATTACAGGGCGCAGCAAAAACAACAGATCTCAATTTTGCAATCATCCTTTCTCCAACGGGCGAAGTACTAGCCTCCACCAATCCTGAATATGTTGGGCAATTTTTCAAGGATGCCATCAGCCAACGATTATTTACTTTACCAATCAAACCTCAAATTTTATTGGATGAAACCAATATCATCGATGTTGCGATGCCCATTGAAGTGACAAATCGTTTTATTGGCTGGGTGCGCGTTGAAATGTCTCGAGACACAATAAATGCTAATTTGCGTAAGCTTGTCATTGCAGGGGGGGCGATCGCAATGTTTTTTGTCTTAATCGTTTCGATTATTTCTGCGGGTTTAGCACGTCGTTTTACAAATGGTTTAGACCGTTTGGCTAAAGTGGCAAACGATGCAGAACATGGGCGAGAATTTAAGCGAGATGACATTAAATGTACTGATGAAATTAGTTTACTCGCCGCACATTTATATCGAATGCTCGATGCGATTGAAGAAGGAAAGAAAATACAGTTTGAAAGTGCCGCAAAATTACGCGCGATATTTGAAACGTTGCACGACTTAATTTGGCTCAAAAATTCACAAGGCGTTTATTTGGCATGTAACCCAATGTTTGAGCGATTTTTCGGCGCAAAAGAAAGCGAAATAGTGGGGAAAACCGATTACGATTTTGTTGATAAAGAACAGGCAGATTTTTTTCGCGCCAATGACGCGATTGCAATGAATGCGGGAACATCGATAAGCAACGAGGAATGGATAACATTTGCAGAAGATGGAAAACGGGCGTTATTGGAAACCATTAAAACACCAATGTATGATGCGGATGAACGTTTAATTGGTGTACTTGGCATTGGTCGAGACATCACAGAACGTAAGCAAGCCGAAGCCGAATTAAAACAGCACCGCGATCATCTCGAAAATTTGGTTGAAGAACGCACACTTGCGCTATCAATTGCCAAAGAAGCCGCCGAAGCCGCCAATATTGCAAAAAGCACTTTTATTGCCACGATGAGCCACGAATTACGCACACCGCTGAACGCAGTGTTAGGCTTTTCAGAACTGATGAGCCGCGACGAATCCACTACCGAAATGCAAAAAGAAACACTCGGTATCATCAACCGCAGTGGCGCACATTTACTGAGCATGATTAACGATGTGTTGGATATTTCTAAAATCGAGGCGGGGCGTCTTGATGTAGATATTCGCGCCTTCGATTTAATCAAATTTTTAAATGACATTGGCGAAATGATTAACGTGCGAGCTGCGAGTCAGCAATTGGCGTTTAGTGTCAATCTTGCCGCAGACATACAACGCTTTGTTAAATCCGATAGTGGTAAATTGCGGCAAGTGCTTATCAACTTATTAGGCAATGCCGTTAAATTCACAAAACATGGTGAAGTTTCGTTGAATGCTCGCACAGACGCTTATTCTACTGTGAATACCTTAATGTTGGTAATCGACGTTACGGATAGCGGTATAGGCATTCCTGATGGTAAACAAGAAGAATTGTTTAAACCGTTTGTACAATTAGTACAAGAAAATGCTGATGTAAAAGGCACGGGCTTGGGTTTGGCTATTTCTAAATCGCTGATTGAACTTATGGGAGGACATATCAGCGTAAACAGTGTATTAGGCGAAGGTTCAACATTTAAAATTGAATTACCTGTTGAAATGGCAAGTCTTTCAGATATTGCTGTTGAGGAAAATTATCGTGATGTTAAAAGCCTTGCACCTGAACAACCCACCTGGCGATTACTTGTTGTCGAGGACAGTGTAGATAACCGGTTATTACTCGTTACGATGCTTGTGAATATAGGTTTCCAAGTGCGTGAAGCTGAAAATGGTCAAGAAGCCATTAACGTGTTTGAACAATGGCAACCCGATTTGATTTGGATGGACATGCGAATGCCTGTCATGGATGGTTACGAAGCAACTGGAAAAATTCGCCAACTCGTTGGGGGGGATAAAGTTAAAATTGTCGCTTTAACTGCCAGCGCATTTATCGATCAACACAATGACATTATCAAAGCCGGTTGTGATGCGGTTTTACACAAACCATTTCATATTCCCGAAATTTTTGCCACACTCACAAAACAATTAGGCGTTAAATTCGTTTATCAAAATGCGCCTGTAACCGCATCATCGCCTACCTCAAAAATCACGTCTGAAATGTTGGTTGTGTTACCACCAGAATTACGGCAACGTTTGCGTGAAGCCGCATTAGAATTGGATATGGATAAAGTTGAAGCTGTTATTGTTCAGATTCACACGATTGATGCAGATATTGCCGACAGTTTGGAAGCATTAGAAAAAGGGTATCAATTTGACCAAATTATTCAGCTTATTGATGAACTTTAAGGTGTACACATATGCCAGAGCGACATTATGACAATATATAACTGTGTCGTAAAAACACTTACCACTGTTGTTTGAAAGGGGGCTTTATGAAAATATCAATTTTACGATTTACAACAGTCGCGTTAGTGGTAACTCACACTATGTCTGCATTTGCACAATTAGGCGAAGAAGAGGATTTGGCGCAAATGTATGGCGATCAAGAAATGGTAAGTGTTGCAACAGGTGTTAAACAACCTATCGGCAAAGCACCCGCAGTGACCACGGTTATCACGGCTGAAGACATCAAAGCGATTGGTGCTACCGACATCGACGAAGCATTGGAAACCGTACCAGGTCTGCATGTGGCACGCAACAACATTGGCTACAACCCTATCTATACTTTTCGAGGTATCAATTCCACGTTCAATCAGCAAGTACTAACCATGATTAACGGCATTCCCATTACTCACGCCTATGCAGGTGACAGAAGTGTGATTTGGGGCGGAATGCCAGTGCAAGCCATCTCCCGTATCGAAGTAGTTCGCGGACCGGGTTCAGCTGTGTATGGTGCTGATGCCGCAGCAGGCGTTATCAACATCATCACTAAGACTAAGCAAGACATCGACGGTACTAAAGTAGGGGGACGCGTCGGTAGTTTCAACACCTACGATGGTTGGGCATTGCACGGTGACACATGGGCGGGATTTGATGTGGCGGCAATACTGGAATATCACAACACCGCTGGTCAAAAAGGCATTATCGACGCTGATTTGCAGAGCCAATTGGACAATGCTTTAGGCACTCACGCGTCTTTAGCGCCTGGTTCAGTGAACCTGATGCGCGACAATCTCGATGCACGTTTAGATTTGTCACGCGATCATTGGCGGTGGCGCGGTGGCTTGCAACGCCGATGGAATTACGGAGAGGGTGCAGGATTGGCGCAGGCATTAGACTCAAACTCTCGTAATGCCGCTTATCGATGGAATACCGATTTGACTTACCATAACCCCGATTTTAGCAATAATTGGGATGTGCAGGCTCAACTCAGCTACTTCGATTCGACCAACGAAAATTATCGTGACAATCGTTTGCTACCTGCTGGCACCGTACTTCCTATCGGTGCTAATGGTCAGATAGATTTTGCCAAACCACTGGGTTTGATAACTTTTCCAAACGGCTATGTTGGTGATCCGTCCACTTTCGAACGCCATGCACGCGCTAACCTATCTGGCACTTATACAGGTTTTGATAACCATTTGATTCGAATTGGTGCAGGTTTTAATTACAGTCAACTTTGGGCAGAAGAAAGCAAAAATTTCGGTTTGAATCCCTTTACTGGCGAACCAATACCGTTGTCAGGTAATTTGGCAGTCATTGATGTCAGCAATACCTCTGCTGCCTATATCGGTCGCCCTGACCGTAAAAACAGTTTTTTCTATTTTCAAGATGAATGGAAATTCGCTAAAGACTGGGCTTTTACTGGCGGTGTACGTTATGACAATTACTCAGATTTTGGCAACACCGTCAACCCGCGTATAGCTTTGGTATGGGATACGTTATACAACCTGACTAGCAAACTCATGTATGGCACCGCTTTTCGTGCGCCGTCTTTTGCAGAAATGTATGCCATAAATAACCCAGTCACTTTGGGCAATCCCAATCTCAAACCTGAAACGATGGATACTGTCGAATTGGCTTTTGATTATCGCCCTCGTTACGACCTTCATTTGGGCTGGAATATTTTTAATTATTGGTGGAAAGATTTGATTCAATATGTTTCTGATGCAGATGGAGGTGGCTCCACCGCACAAAATACGGGTAACCAAACCGGATATGGTACGGAATTGGAAGTAGATTGGAAAACAACGGACACTCTTAAGCTGACAGGAAATTACGCTTTTCAACAGTCCAGAGACCAAACGCTTAATCATGATGCCGGTAATTCGCCTCACCACATGGTTTACTTGCGAGCAAATTGGGAATTTATGCCAAATTGGCAATTCACCCCGCAAGCGAAGTGGATACTTGATCGTAGCCGAATTGCTACTGACAACCGTCCGCCCATTGCGGATTATGCGTGGGTCGATTTAACGCTACGTCGCAAACAGTTAGCACAGCATTGGGAAGTGGCTTTTTCTGTGCGCAATTTGTTTAATGTGAATGCGCGAGAACCCAGTTTAGCGGGAACGCCTGCGGCGATTCCCCATGATTTGCCGTTAGCTGATAGAAATTTTTATGGCGAAATTCGGTTTGATTTTTAGTTCTCTTAGATACCATGACTAAATTATTTAAAGCAAAACAGCATGGCAAAGCCTTAATCGTTTTTGCCTTGCTGATATTTACGTTTCCAAGTTTTGCCGATGCCACGGATAATGGTTTTTTTATACGTAAAATGGCACTTCGAACAGGAGAAACATCTATTGCAGTAATTTACCCTGACATCGGTGAACCTTATCGCTCAGTTTTTGCACAAATTATCAGCGGCATTGAAACTAAAACACCTGTTGTTGATTACGCCGTAGGGGCGAACGTGAATATGGAAGAACTAAGAAATAATTTGCGTCAACAAAACATTAAAGTGGTGATTGCATTGGGACGACAGGGAATGAAAGTAGCGTCCAACTTGAATATGAATATCGGCGTTGTGGTAGGCGGTGTTATTGCCTCGCCAGAAAACGAAATGCACAATCTCCCCGTAAATAGCTTGTCGCCAGATCCTTCTTTATTGTTTTCTCAATTAAGAAAAATAATACCCACCGTTCGACGCATATTTACTGTTTATGATTCGCATCAAAACGATTGGTTAATACGTATTGCTAAAAATGCCGCTCGCACGCAAGGTTTAGAATTAGTTGTTTATGACGTGGATGATTTGAAAAACGCGGTACGTGCTTATCAAGATATTTTCGCCATTGCCGATAGTCGACAAGATGCGTTATGGCTGCTTCAAGATACGACTACGGTGGAAGATAGCACGGTGTTGCCGCTGGTTTTGCAAGAATCTTGGAGTCGTAATTTAGCAGTATTTTCTAGCAATTTTGGTCATGTGAAACGAGGCGTCTTGTTTTCACTTTATCCGGATAATACAGAGCTGGGTAGCCACCTTGCCGTTATGGCATTGACGTTTCTGGTTTCTGGTGACTATGGCGAACACGGCATGATTTTGTTGCGCGAAGTATTGACGGCAATTAACCTGCGTACTGCCAGTCATCTTGGATTAAGTGCTAATCGCCAGCAAGATTTCGATTTAGTGTTTCCCGAACAGTAATATAATTTCTTTCATGAAAAAACCATCCAACGGATTCCTACAGCGATTTACGTTTCAAAGCCAACTGATTATCACAGTCGCTTTTGGTATTTTCATGTTGGCATTATTTTCTTCTGTCGTGGAATCATGGCAAATCAATGAACGGGTACGCGGTAATTTACTCGATCAAGGACGACGTATTACTGAAAATTTAGCACGTCAAAGTGCCTTAGCACTTGTTTACGCTTCCGCCGATAATGTTACTGAGGCGGTTAATGCAACCTTGGCATTTCCTAATGTAGTCAGTGTCGAAATCCGTGATACAAATCAAAACATTTTGTTAAAACGTGGAGAGACTGAACTCGCTGAATCCACGTCTCAAATGGATAAACCACTTGAAAATAACACCTCTGTGGCTATTCTCGACGCAGAGAGTCCTCAAGCATGGCGTTTTAGCGCACCCGTTTATTCGCAACCTGCCAGTTCGCCATTCAATGAAACCATTGCGCCTGAATTACTCGGCGAAGTCAGAGTAGTTGTGAGTAAAGCGGCCGTTATTCAAATGATTACCGACATTTTTATCGCAAATTTAACCACGTCGTTTTCTTTTGCATTTCTATTTTTATTGCTCATTCGGTTTTTAACTAAACGCATGACGCAACCGTTAAACCAACTGGCGATTAGCATGAGACGTGCTGAAGCGGGTGAAGCGCAAGTGCAGGCTGTATTAACGGGTTCTAAAGACATTGTTAATATGGCTCATGCCTTTAATAGCATGATGTCAGCCTTAGAAGAGCGAGCAGCTGAAAATGCGCGTATTTATGAAGAATTACAAAAAAATGAGGTTCGCTTTCGCAAGATGTTAGAGGTTATGCCTGTTCCATTGGCTCTTGCGTCAAAAAATGGTGACGTTTTATATATTAACGCGCGGTTTAAACGAATTTTTGGTTATACACACGAAGAGCTTCCGACCATCGACAAATGGTGGAATCTTGCTTATCCAGACAGTGACTATCGAAAATGGGTCGTTGAGACATGGAACAAAGCCACGTTAAAAGCGGAAGAGTTAGGACAAGATATTCGACCCGTTGAATATAATGTGACGTGCAAAAATGGAGACATTCGCATTATGGAAATTTCAGGCGTCATTTTCGGAGACGAATTACTAGCAACTTTCATCGACCTTACGGTTCGTAAGCAAACAGAAGCGGAATTAAAACAGCATCGTCATCATCTCGAAAAATTAGTAGAAGAACGAACACTCGCATTATCACTGGCAAAAGAAGCCGCTGAAGCCGCAAACATTGCAAAAAGTACCTTTATTGCAACGATGAGTCACGAATTACGCACACCGCTTAATGCCATTTTGGGCTTTTCCGAACTGATGAGTTTAGACAAATCCACCACAGAAGCACAAAAAGAAACGCTCGGTATCATAAATCGCAGTGGTGCACATTTACTGAGTATGATTAACGACGTGTTAGATATTTCTAAAATTGAAGCAGGTCGTCTTGAAGTGAACATTCAAGCCTTCGATTTAATTAAATTATTAAATGATATTGGCGAAATGATTAACGTGCGTGCGGCGAGTAAGCAATTGGAGTTCAGTGTCAATCTTGCAGCAAACATACAGCGATTTATCAAGTCAGACAGTGGCAAATTACGGCAAGTGCTAATCAATTTACTGGGCAACGCAATTAAATTTACCAAACGTGGTGAAATCATGTTACGCGCACGCACTGAGCCTTTTACATCAATTGACACTCTCATGTTAATTGTGGAAGTCATTGACAGTGGAGAAGGAATTCCTGCTGACCGATTAGAAGAACTTTTTAAACCCTTCGTGCAATTAGCACAAGAAAATGCAGATGTGAAAGGCACAGGTTTGGGATTGTCGATTTCTAAATCTTTAATCGAATTGATGGGCGGACAAATTAGCGTAAATAGCGTCTTGGGCGAAGGTTCGGTTTTTAAAATGGAATTGCCAGTTGCTTTAGCCGCACTTTCAGACGTTGCGCTTGAAGAAAATTATCGCGCCGTACAAAGTCTTGCACCTAATCAACCGCATTGGCGTTTGTTAGTAGTCGATGATAGTGTGGACAACCGATTATTACTTGTCGCTATGTTAACCGGCATTGGTTTAGATGTTCGTGATGTTGAAAATGGTCAAGATGCCATTCGTCTTTTTCAAGAATGGCAACCCGATTTAATTTGGATGGATATGCGAATGCCGATGATGGATGGTTATGAGGCAACAAAGAGAATTCGACAACTCGCAGGCGGTGACAAAGTAAAAATTATCGCGCTCACTGCAAGTGCCTTTGTTGAACAACACAAAGGTATTATTAGCGCAGGTTGTGATGCCGTTTTACACAAGCCCTTTCATATTCCTGAAATTTTTGCCACGTTAAGTAATCAGTTAGGTATTAAATTTATTTATGAAAATGCACCTGTAACAGCTATATCACCTACTTCAAAAATTACGGCTGACATGCTGGCAACATTACCGTCAGATTTGCGTCAACAGTTGTATGAGGCGGCATTGCAACTGGATATGGAAGAAATCGAAATGGTTATAACCAAAATTCATTCTGTTGAACCTGATATTGCAGACAGTTTAGAAGCATTAGCCAAAGGCTATCAATTTGACCAAATTATACAACTGACAAATAATTTAGTTATATAGTTTACCGTCGTTAATAAACTTGTCCGCTTAAATTTAAGCAACGATTGTTTGACTTAATTACTAAATAATTTGGTATCGAACCATGCAACAAACACTCATCGATTTTTTTTGCGTTCAAAATTTTATGCCGCATGGCTATTGTTTAGGCTGGAATTCACCTTTGTTGTGGCTTTCTGCTGGAGCGGATGTGATTATGACGCTTGCTTACGCTACTTATCCGATAGGGATTGCTTATTTTGTTTGGAAACGTAAAGACCTTCATTATCGTTGGTTATATTTGGGGTTTTTTATCGCTTTTATTTTGACTTGTGCGAGTACCCATTTTCTTTCCGTAGTGACGATATGGATTCCTGTGTATTGGTTAGAAGCCTATATCAATGCTATTTCAGCTTTTGTTGCTACAGCAACTGTCTTTGCAATTTGGTGGGTTATTCCGCGAGCGTTGAAATTACCCAGTCCAGCAGAACTCCAAAAAGCTCGAGATGAAGCAGAAGCCGCAAATAAAGCAAAGAGCATCTTTTTAGCCAATATGAGCCACGAATTACGCACACCGCTTAATGCCATTTTAGGTTTTTCTGAATTGATGAGTTTAGATGAGCAGGCAACAAATTCACAAAAAGAAACGCTCGGTATTATTAACCGTAGTGGTGTGCATTTACTTGGCATGATTAACGATGTGCTAGATATTTCTAAAATTGAAGCTGGTCATCTTGAAGTTAATATTCAAGCCTTCGATTTAATTAAATTATTAAACGAAATCGCAGAAATGATTAACGTACGCGCGACAAGTAAACAATTAGGTTTTAGCGTCAATCTCGCCGCAGATATACAGCGTTTTATTAAATCCGACAGCGGTAAATTGCGACAAGTGCTAATCAATTTGTTGGGCAATGCGATTAAATTTACTCATTATGGTGAAATTACCTTACATGCTCACACGCAACCATTTACGTCTGTTGATACAGTTACGCTTGTCATTGAAGTTATCGACAGCGGCATTGGAATTCCCACAAATAAACAAAATGCGCTTTTCAAACCTTTTGTGCAATTGGTACAGGAAAATTCAGAGGTAAAAGGCACAGGCTTAGGATTGTCGATTTCCAAATCGTTAATTGAATTGATGGGTGGAAAAATCAGTGTCAGCAGTGTATTAGGCGAAGGTTCAACATTTAAAATTGAATTACCCGTTGCAATTGCCAATCTTACCGATATTGCCGCTGAAGAAAATTACCGTGCCGTGAAAAGTCTAGCACCCAACCAACCCGATTTTCGATTATTAGTCGTCGATGACAGTATCGATAATCGATTATTACTGGTTGCCATGCTTGAAGATGTGGGTTTCCAAGTTCGGCAAGCAGAAAATGGTCAAGAGGCAATTCATCTTTTTCAAGAATGGCAACCCGATTTAATTTGGATGGATATGCGAATGCCCGTCATGGATGGTTATGAGGCAACCACAAAAATTCGGCAATTAGAAAATGGTCAAAAAGTAAAAATTATCGCACTCACCGCCAGTGCATTTATTGAACAACACCGTGAAATTATCAATGCAGGTTGTGACGCTGTTTTACATAAACCGTTTCATATTCCCGAAATTTTTGCGGCGTTGAGTAAACAATTAGATGTTAAATTTATTTATCAAGATTCGCCCGTCACGGCTTCATCGCCAACGCAGAAAATCACTTCTGATATGTTACTTAAATTGCCGACAAAATTACGCCAACAATTGCACGAATCGGTATTAGAACTGGACATGGATAAAGTTGATGACGTTATTATTCAAATTCGCATGCTTGATTCTAATATTGCAGACAGTTTAGTAGCATTAGCCAAAGGCTATCAATTTGACCAAATCAGCCAGCTTATCGATGATTTACAGTCTTAAACCATGTTCATCAAAAATGCCTTCAAATAAAACAGAACTTAAATAGCGTTCGCCGGAGTCGGGTAGGACAACAACAATCGTTTTTCCTGCATATTCGGGTTGCTTGGCTAAACGAACCGCTACCGAAACGGCTGCGCCGCTTGAAATTCCGGCTAAAATGCCTTCTTCACTGGCTAATCGACGTACATAATGAACAGCGTCTTCATTACTAACTTGCTCGATTAAATCAACTAACGATAAATCCAAAACATCTGGCACAAAACCCGCACCAATGCCTTGAATCTTATGCGGACCAGGTTGTAATGGTTGACCGGCTCGAAATTGCGATAATACAGGGCTTGCTTCAGGTTCGACAGCAACAGAAATAATGGCTTTTCCTTGTTTTTCTTTAATGAAACGTGAAACACCTGTAATGGTGCCACCTGTTCCCACACCGGAAACAAATATATCAATTTCACCTTCTGTGTCGCGCCAAATTTCAGGACCAGTTGTTTCTACATGAATGGCAGGATTAGCAGGATTTTTAAATTGTTGCAGTAACACATAGCGGTCAGGGTCTGCTTCGGTGATTTCTTCTGCTTTTGCAATCGCACCACTCATGCCTTTAGCCCCTTCGGTTAAGACTAATTTCGCACCGAAAGCGGCAAGTAATTTACGTCGCTCGATACTCATCGTTTCTGGCATAGTTAATGTCAAGGGAATGCCTTTGGCGGCGGCAACAAACGCTAATGCAATGCCTGTATTACCGCTTGTCGGCTCAATAAGTTCTTTTCCTTTGCCCAATAATCCGCGTTTTTCCGCGTCAGCAATCATTGCCGCACCAATGCGACATTTCACAGAATATGCTGGATTGCGTCCTTCAATTTTTGCCAAAATTGTGACCGGTGCGTTATCGGTAATGTGATTTAATTTAACAAGCGGTGTGTGTCCAATACTTAATGAATTATTAGCATAAAAACTCATAACGATTTTTTCCTCAGAATGGGTTAGGTAACTTTTACGTCAATTTAAAAAGACAGAACCTAGCTTAGTCAGATTTTCGATGGAGTAAAACAATATTATTCGATAGTAAAGTCGCTTTTTTGGATATTCTTTTTTTCGATAATTTCATCTAAAAATACCGTTTTTCAAGGCAATCAACCTTCTCTACTCTATAACCAACAAACAAAAATGTGTTGCATTTTGTTGTTGGATTTTTCGATTTTGTTTAAGAGAAGGTTGTTATGAAAAATATAAAAAAACTCAGTGTTGCTATTTCTTTATTATTAGGCGCACCGGCAAGTTACGCGCTTACACCGTGGACTGACCAAACGCCAGATATTGCAATTTATACTTCCGGTGGTGCGGCGCAAGATAAAGCCTATGGTCAAGTGGTTGCCACAACGCTAGCGGCAGCTGGAACAGTTGATACGTTTGCCGATGTTGACCCTGACACCGGTTCAGTGGGTTCACGTTGGACGGCTTATTATTTTGTTGGTAACGACAAATTAGGCGCAGGGTTAGCCGGCAAAAAAATTCTGCTAGAAAAACGTATTTACGGGGCGGCAGGTTATGGCGTTGTGCCGTTAGTTGCCAATATTCCACTCGAACATCTCAACATCTTAGGAACAAAAGCGGCTGATTGGACAGCGGATAAAACTGCTGGCTCATGGAAAACACCGCTTACCAGTGCAAATGCCAGCAAATATTTAACAAAACGGGTTTCAGATGGTGGTTTTTTAGGGGTTGATCCGAATATTTTGTTAAAACGCGGTACTGAAAATTATCCAACTCCAGTTAATGAACTGATTACAGGGCGACCCGAAGCAAAATGGCCATTGGATTGGAATGGAATTAAAACATCGGGGGCAGGGGCTTTTACTATCGTGCCAACGGGCGGCTTAGTCTATGGTGTTGCGGTAACATTGGATTTATATAAAGTTCTGCAAGCGGCACAAAAACGCGCTGGAACATTGCCGAGTACCGCTGTGATTGGTGGTTACAGCGAAGGCGATTTACCTAGTTTGAATCGTAATGTCATCGGCTCGTTGTTAGCTGGCAAAATTGGCGCATGGGAGCAAATCAAAATCGTTGATAAAACCGATAACACCGTTAAATCATTACTCGATAATACAATTCTTACTGATGCCGGTGTGACGGCACCTTATAAAGAAACTACTTCTGGTAGTCATTTCACACCTGTTGCCGTAGGCAGACGTAATAATGGTGCAGCAATTGGCGCAGTGGCTTATGCGAAATTTCTCAATTATCCTGCCACACTTAACTCTATTCCTCCTGCTAATGCAACGGCGAATAAATCCATTGAAGAAGATGCGTCTTTGCCGATTGTTAAATCACCGGCAGGCGCAACGGACACCGGTAACTTATTGAAAGATTGGCAAAATGGCACTAATACCACGCATTTCAATAATGTCGTAGATGGTTCAGGCTTTGCAAAACGTTGGGGCATTGCGATAAATAGCGCAGACAGAAACAGTGCCGTTAAAGCCGATGGAACAGGTGGCGATCCATGGCGTTACGTTAAAGTAGATGGTTACGCCCCAACTTTAGAAAACGTTGCCGCTGGTGTTTATCCCGTTTGGGCTGAAGGCTCAATTATTTATTCCACCACAAAACAAAGTGATAAGTTGTGGGCATCGAAAACTAAATTATTAAAAGCCTTAGCTGATGATTTAGGCAGTCCAACCGTTGCAAGTGTTGTAAATACTACGCAGGCATGGGGTAAAACCGGTATCTTTGCGACCACCGCCGACCCACGCGGTTTTACTGCATCTGTGCCATTTGATCCAAGTAATCCAGTCGTTCCTTTCTCTCATTTAAGCAGTGATTCCACAACGCATACGGAAATTGTGCCGGTTGCTGACGCGAATGCGAAAGGCGGTTTGGAAATTCAATTGAAATAATTTAAGTACATTTTAACGTTGCGAAATGGACAATCGTCTTATTGTTCATTTCGCATACTTTTGTTATATACTTAAATACATAACGAAATTCACGCCAATTTGTATTATTAACAATGGATAGCAAACGCAACACCATAGAAATGGATAACGTACGAATTCAAAATTATGGGTTACAAAATTATTTGTACCTTATCGTTTTTTTATTGTGTTCAACATCATTATCAGCGGAAGAATCCTCAAATAATGCGTCAACAACGGTTACTCAATCTGAAGTACGTCCTGACTTTGATTTATTTGAATTACAAGTTGATGGCAACACCGTTTTAGACAGCGCGTTAATTGAAAAAACCTTATATCCGTTTTTAGGGACAAAAAAATCCGTTGAAGATGTTGAAAAAGCCCGTCAAACCTTAGAAAGTCTTTACAAAGACAAAGGTTATCCAACGGTTTTAGTCGAAATTCCAGAACAAGATGTGGTGGAAAATGTCGTCCGCTTGAAAGTGGTGGAAGGTTCTGTTGAACATTTAAAAATCACTGGTTCGCGTTATTTTTACTTAGGAAAAATTCGAGAAAGTGTGCCTGCACTCGAAGCTGGTCAAGTACCTTACATGCCAGCCGTGCAAGAGCAAGTCAGCGCATTAAGCAAAGAATCGGCGGATAGACAAGTCACGCCCGTGTTTCGTGCTGGCTCAACGCCCGGTAAAACTGAAGTGGAATTGCGGGTGAAAGATAATTTGCCCTTGCATGGCAGTGTCGAGATGAATGGTCGCAATTCTGAACACACCAGCCGCAGCCGTTTAATTGGTTCGATTCGTTACGATAATTTGTGGCAACGTTTTCACAGTGCGTCGTTGCAATATCAAGTTTCGCCAGAAAATAACAATGAAGTTGATGTTTGGTCAGGCACTTATGTGTTACCAACAGGCTGGAGTGATTCACGTCTTGCGTTGTATGGCATTGGCATTAGTTCCAATACGCAACTTGGTACAAGTGTCGGCGGATTATCGGTTGTCGGTGCAGGAACAATTTACGGCGCACGTTTAATGTTGCCGCTGGCGACTTTAAACGATTACAACCACAGTTTAACCGCTGGTTTTGATTACAAAGATTTCAGCCAAGGCGTTAAAACAAAAGGTCAAGACACGCAAAATACGCCGATTAGTTATGCTGGTTTTCAAGTGGGGTACGATGGCAGTTGGCGTTCTGAAACATCCGTCACTTCGCTGAGTTCAGCTATTCATTTTTCAGTACGCGGTTTAGGCAATGACGCGCAAGAATTCGCACAAAAACGCGCTGGTGCAAAAGCCGATTATTTATATTTAACCAGTGAATTGAAACATTTGCAGACCTTGCTGTGGGATTTACGTTTAGCCGCGCGTGCATCGGGGCAACTTGCTAATTCACCGTTAATCAGCAATGAACAATTTGCGGTCGGTGGTCAGCAAAGTGTGCGTGGTTATTATCAAACCCAGCAATTAGGTGATGAAGGCGTAAATCTTTCTTTTGAATTACAAAGCCCTGCATTTACGCAATGGGATTTTGCCCAAAATTTACGCGCTCATGCCTTTTTGGATTACGGTTATCTTTGGGTTCAACAACCACTCGCACCCAATCCGTCCAATTACAAACTCGCTGGCACAGGGGTTGGTTTACGAATGCAATTATTCAAACATTTTGTCAGCGAATTGGATTGGGCATTTGCGTTATACAACCAAAGCACAGTGAATGCCGGTAATCAACGGATTGATTTCCGCTTTGCGTACGAGTTTTGATTATGAGCAAACACTATTCGCTTAAACCATTAGTCATCACCATTCGCACACTTATTGCCGGTGGTGTGATATTTAACAGTGCGCCGACAAACGCGGGTGAATTGCCCGTTCCTACCGCAAATGTCACGTTATCGAATACGCCCGTCGATATTGCGACGCAAGGTCAAGCTGCCGCGTCGATTTCGGGGCAAAACATGACCATTCATCAAGGCAGTGATAAAGCGGTTTTAGATTGGCAAAAGTTTAATGTCGGCGTAGAAAACAGCGTGCGTTTTGAGCAACCCTCTACAAGTGCCGTGGCGTTAAATAACATTCATCAAGCCGATGCCAGCAAAATCATGGGGACGATTTCGGCAAATGGTCAGGTGTATTTGGTTAATCAAAACGGTTTTGTGTTTGGCAAAGATTCACAGGTAAATGTGAATTCGCTTGTCGCGACAACGCTTGGCATTAGTAACGATGTTTTTCAAAAAGGTATCACCAAAGCCTTTGATGCGAATGGTTCAGCGGCGTTGCAAGGCAATGGCGAAGTTTATCTTAAAGATAACAACGGCAATCCGCTCAAAGACGCGCACGGCGACCCGATTAAAATTCAAATTCTTATTGCCAAAGGCGCAAATATCAAAACCAATGCCGCTGGTGGTCGAGTTATTCTCGCCGCGCCGAGCATTGATAACGAAGGCACAATTGAAACACCAGACGGTCAAGCCATTCTCGTTGCGTCAAAAGATAAAGTGTATTTGCAAGAAGCTGGTACGGACTCATCAACACGCGGTTTAGTGGTTGAAGTTGGCACAGGTGGCGAAGTTGATAATGTTGGCAAAGTGCTTGCGGAACGTGGCAATGCGAGTTTGCTAGGTTTTGCGGTTAATCAAAAAGGCAGCGTTTCAGCAACGACTTCGGTGCGTTTGAATGGCTCAGTGCGCTTATTAGCGCGTGAAGGTATCCAAGACCCTGCGGGAACAGGCGGCAAATTATTACCAAAAAGCACTGTGAGAACGGAAGATTTAGGTGATGGTTTAGGTACGAAAGCCACCGTACATTTAAGTAACGATAGTCGCACCAGTGTCGATTTAGACAGTAACAAAAATGACACCGCTATCGATGCACAAGCTCAAACGCCATCGCAAATTGAAATCAGCGGACACGATGTTGTTTTAGATAATAATTCCGTTGTCGAAGCAAAATCAGGTCAAGTCAATGTCGCCGCCATCGATAATCCTACGGACAGTACGCAAAAAGGGGATGCGCGAATTTATTTTGACGCAGGCAGTAAAGTTGATGTTTCGGGTGTAAAAGATGTCAGCTTGCCGATTGAACGCAATGTTGTTCAAGTCGAACTTCGTAAAAATGAACTGCGCGATTCACCGTTGCAACGTGACGGCATTTTATATGGCAAAACCGTTGCCGTAGATGTTCGCACTGCCACGTTGACCAGAGACAGCTCCGGCAATTTAACCAGTGCCACTGTGCCGATTGCCGACATAAAAGGCGCAGTTGACCGTATCGGACGTAACATTGATGAACGTAGCACCAGCGGCGGGAAAATCACGCTGAAATCCAGCGGTGATGTGGTCACGCAAGCCCAAAGCACGTTGGATTTTTCAGGCGGTTCAATCAAATATCAAGACGGCAATATCACCACTACGCAACTCACCTCTAACGGGCAAGTTTTCCCAATTGAAAAAGCTGACCCAAATCTTCACTACGATGGCATTACTACAAATTCCTACGCTGCCGCAGGTTATGTTGAAGGGAAACAAGGCGGTTCATTAACCATTAACAGTTATGAAGCGGTGTTAGATGGCATATTAAAAGGCGAAACCGTTGCCGGCATTTATCAGCGCACCATCGCAAAGCAAGCCGCGGGCAGTTCTTTATCGTTAGATTTGAGTAATAACAACCTATTAAGTAAACAAGCGATTGATTTTACAGACACCGCAAATCCAACCGTGTTAGGTACAAAAGACTCAGTGCCTCGAAATGCCAACGATTCGAGCAATCCTGCCGCGTTAAATTTAGCTGCTAATACCTTTCAAAAAGCAGGCATTTCAAACATCGATATTAAAACCAATTCTGCGGTCAGTATTGCCCAAAATGCGGTTATGAATTTGCCCACTAATGCGAATTTAAAAATCGCGGCAACGGGCTTCGACATTCAAGGTTCAATTATTTCGCCATCCGGAAAAATTGATTTCGAGCCAATTAAAATTGACGGAAATTTGTTGCCAAGTCCGATTACGTTAGGCAATTCTGCAATTATTGATGTTGCGGGGTTATGGACAAATGACAGCACGGATAATACGTTAAATCCGTTAGCCCTCGATGGTGGTTCAGTCATTCTTCATGCAGAACAAGGCGATTTGCATTTAACAACCAGTAGTCACATTGATGTCAGTGGTGGCGCGTGGTTGGGAAGTAATAATAAAGTCACAGCGGGAAAAGCTGGCGCAATGAATTTAGCCGCTGCCAATCATGATGCGGGCGGACAAAATGCCAATCTAATTTTAGATGGAAAACTGTCTGGTTTTGGCATCAAACAAGGCGGCAATTTACGGTTGAGCAGTAATGAAGTGGTGATTGGAAATGCGAGCGATGTACCAAAACGCAATACGTCAACCACGCAACCGTTGATTTTAAATCCCAATTTTTTCCAGCAGAACGGCTTTGCGTCTTACGACATTAGTTCAAGTGTTTATGGTTTAACGATTGCCGATAACGCGCAACTCAAACCGCAACAACAAAATATTCAACTTAACGGCAATGCGTCTACCAAACCGACAGGTAGTCATTTAACTGATATTGGTACGGCAATTATTTTGCCAGACGAATTACGCAATCCAACTAATCTCACATTATCGTTTAGCGAATTATTAGCACAAAATCGCGTCGAATCCTTAACGCTTGGCAAAGGGGCATTGATTCAAGGTGATACGCAAGCCACAATTAACCTAAATTCGGATACTTCGATTTTTATCAACGGGGCGATTAACGCGCCAGCGGGGAATATCAATTTAACACTGAATACGCCGAGCGGTGGTGATACCGGTTTTTTCGCTTCGCAAGGCATTTGGCTTAGTTCGGACAGCAGTTTAATCGCGCAAGGCGTGTTTAAACCAAAACTAAATCCATTGAATTTAACGATGGGCGATGTTTTGGCAGGTGGCAACATTTCATTAACGGCAAAACGCGGTTATATCGTCACACGCGCTCAGTCAGTCATTGATGTTTCGGGCAATTCCAAAAAACTCGATATTCCACAAGATTCAACTTTTGTGGGCCAAAATATTGCGTCAACTGGTGGCGCGATTAGTTTGAAAGCAGGCGAGGGCATCATCGCGGATGGTAATTTTCAAGCAAAAGGCGGTAATGGCGCGGCAGGCGGTTCACTCTCGGTTGAATTAAATCGCGGCTTACGCAACAAACCGGATGTGGCAATTAGTGGTGGATTATTTCCCGATGATGAAAATAATGCTTTACCCCGCACGATTGAAATCACAACCGCTGTTACGCCAAATCTTGCAACAACCGTGCATCAAGGCGACGAACTTGCCGCCGAAAATTACAGCGGTCGCGCCTTATTAAATAGTCAGCAACTCAACAATGCAGGTTTTGCATCGTTAGCGTTTAAAACAGATGTGATCGGTGCA
>DALYHZ010000002.1:23597-36573 GCA_031970635.1 Methylococcaceae bacterium
AACAAATTATTTTAGATACGCCGCAATTGCAAACCAGCAACGGCAATGTGCAATTAAATACCGCTTACGCGGCGGTGGGTTCAAGTCAAAGTCGATTGGATACCGATTTAGGTGATGGTACATTTTCCAGTACACTTGCACCGGCGGCAATTCGCGGACAAGGAAAATTTTCAGTTGCCGCAAAAAATATCGATTTAATCGGTGGCTTGAGTTTTAACGGATTCAATCAAGTCAATTTAGCCAGCGATGGTGATATTCGCACACAAGGCATTCGTGTTCGCACTGATAGCAAAGATTATTTAGGTGAATTTAAATTAGACGGCGATTTAACGCTCACCGCCGCGCAAGTTTATCCAGCAACACTCAGTAACTATAAATTTTCAATTAGCGGCGAAAACAGCAATGTCACCATCAATAACAGCAGCTCAATTGTAACACCTGTTTATTCTGCCGCCGGTTCGTTAAGTTTTAACGCCGCAAATATTAACCAAAATGGCACGATTAAAATCCCATTCGGTACGCTCAATCTTAACGCGGTCAACCAATTACATTTAGCGGCGGGAAGCGTGACTTCCGTTTCAGGTGATGGTGTAACTGTGCCGTTTGGACAAGGTTCGGGCGGATTAAATTGGTTGTATCCATTTGACGCGCAAGCAAGCGTGGCGTTAGTGGTTGCCACACCACCTGAAAAACGTTTAACGCTCACCGGTAAAGAAGTCGCATTAGATAAAAATGCAACCGTAAACTTAAACGGTGGCGGTGATTTGTATGCGTATGAATTCATCACGGGGGCGGGTGGCACGAACGATATTTTAAATACCAGCCAAAAATTTGCCGTACTTCCGAATTTAGGTCATGCACTTACGCCTTTTGACCCGCTAGAGTCAGCAAATTCTAATCTCAAAGTGGGCGATAACGTTTATCTCAGCGCGGGTGCAGGTTTAGCAGCAGGTTGGTACACATTGTTACCGGCACATTATGCGTTATTGCCCGATGCGTATTTAGTTACGCCACAAGCTAACACGCAAGATTGGCAACCCAATCAAACGCTAACGGATATTTCAGGTGCAACTATTGTTGCTGGACGTTATGGCGTAGCGGATGCAGGTATTCAAGATGCGCGGTGGCAAGGTTTTGCCGTTCAAAAAGGCAGTGTCGCTCGCAGTTATTCGCAATACACCGATTATTTTGCCAATGACTTTTTCCCTTCCAACGCCACTCAAAACGGTGCGATTACGCCACAATTACCGCAAGATGCCGGTAGTCTAGCCATTGCCGCGCAAACAAAATTGTCTTTAAGTGCCGAATTAGATGCAAAACCGGCTGGCAATGGTTTAGGTGGTTCGGTGGATATTAGTGCTGACCATTTAGCCATTGTGGGTCGTCGCCCAGAAGAGGTTAATGCTGATAACGATACCGTGACATTATCGGTTGATGATTTGAATAAACTTAACGCGCCAAGTTTGTTACTTGGTGGTGTGCGTAGCAAAAGTAAAGATGGTCAACGCATTACCGTTAATTCACAAACTTTAACGATTGAGGGCGACACAAACTTACAAGGCTCAGAAATATTATTAGCGGCAAAAGACACGCTAAAAATTGCGTCTGGTGCAGAAATAATTAGCCACGGCAAAACAAATTTTCCTAGCGAAAAACTGCTAGTAACCACTAATACACCAGCTCTTGATAGCGATGGAAATCCTATTTCTGACAACAGCGGTAATCCGGTGATGTTGAGTGATAGCGCGTTATTGCGTGTGTCTTCATCGATGCAAACGGACGTTGTGCGCGATGGCAACGTGACGGGCAATGCTGGCGTTTTAATTGTTGAAAAAGGCGCGAAATTGCAATCTGATAGTTCGATGTTACTCGATTCGACCAAAGACACCGTATTTGCCGGCGATATTGCAATGAACGGCGGTTCGTTAGCTTTAAATGCCAGCCGAATCAGTTTGGGCAATGCACCGGCTGATACATCGGGGTTAGTTTTATCATCGCCAACATTCAACCTCGATGAATTAAAGTTAAATAGCCGTAGTAACCTTGATATTTATGGTGCGGTAAATTTAAAAACAAAAGAATTAGCGATTGATACGGCAGCAATTCGAGGGGAGGATGATGCGAATAAAACAGCGACGATTACCGCTGAAAACATCACATTGTCGAATCATGATGCAACATCTTCTAGCGATAGCAATGCCACTGGCACGCTGAATTTATCTGCTAAAAATATTCAATTAGGCGGTGGACAATATGCCATTAGTGGATTCAATCAAGTTAATTTCAATGCCAGCGACAGCCTCAAAGGTTTAGGACAAGTCTTTACCGCTGACACTGGAAACAGCCGTTTAAATACAGCAGGTACGTTGCGTGTTGCCGCAAATTTCACAGCAAATGCGACAAGTTTTTCGGGTGATAATGGCTCGACCACACAAATTGATGCCAGCGGTTATAACGTCATATTAACTTCAACTGCCCCCCATTCAGAAGGGGGGGCAGGGGGGATTTCAGGTTTAGGTAGTTCGTGGACAATTACCGCTGATGCCATTAACAGTGCTGGACGTTTCGATTTACAGTCTGGAACGCTAAAACTCAATGCGTTGCAAGGCGATATTTCACTAAATGATAGCAGCGTCATTGATGTTTCAGGAAAAACCGTTGCATTTGATTCCGTCAATAAAATTTCACCCTCTGGCACAGTGCAGTTATCTGCTGCAAAAGGCAATATCAGGTTGTCCGAAAATGCCACAATCCAGCATGTGGGTTCATTAAATATTACCGCTCCAAAAGGTAAATTTGCATGGAATGGTTCTATTAGCGCAGATTCCGGGGCGTTAAGTATGGACGTTAATAATTTGGGCGATTTCTCCACATTAAATAGCCAAGTCGCTAATGCAGGTTTTACTGAAAAGTTAAATTTAGAACAACACAGCGGCGACATAAATATTGCGGCAACAGATAAAATCAAAGCGCGTGAATTTGATTTGGCGGCTGACCAAGGCAAAGTTTCCGTGAATGGTTTAATTGATGCCAGCGGCGCACAAGCGGGTTTGGTTTCGATTTATGGACACGATGGCATTCGTTTAGATTCGAGCGCAAAAATCCTCGCCACTGGCGATAGCGTGACATTAGATACGGTTCATCGTGATGATACGAATAGCGGTTTGTTGGATTTGTCAGTAAAAGGGGCGTTAATTGATACTTCAGGTGGTTTAAATGGTGACAGCGGTTTAGTGCATTTACGCACAGGCAGAAATGACAGCGCACATACCGTTAATGTCAGTGACATAAATACCAACATTAAAGGCGCAACAACTTTAGAAGCCACGCGCGTTTACGATAATCAAAACGACATAGACAGCACCGCGATTACCACTTGGCAAACAGAAACCGCTGATTTTATGAATGCCACACCACGTTTACAAAATAATTCTGGCGCGAATATTAGTTTGTTACCAGGAGTTGAAATTCGCAGTAATGGTGATTTAACGTTATCGAGTAGTTGGGATTTCATGAGTAATCATGTCAACGACAGCACGGGGCAGACAGAATTAAATTGGCGTTACGGTGAGGCAAAATTACCGGGCTTTTTAACGCTTAAAGCCGCAAAAGATGTGTTAATCAATGCGTCAATCACCGATGCGTTTGCTAATACTAATTTGCCTGGCACAGACCCGTCTAATATTTTCCAAGACGTGTTGCAATCGGGTTTATCGTGGAGTTACAACATCGTTGCTGGTGGCAATGTCAAATTAGCGAATGCTTATTTTCCTGTTGATGAGGCTGGCAATGTCTCATCTTCGGCATCACAAGTAATGGTTAGAACAGGCACAGGGCAAATTGATATTAAAGCCGGAGGCGATATTCAGTTTGTCAGTGATGCCGAAAATCCCAGCGCGGCAGCCGCTATTTATACCGCTGGTACGCCAGCACTTTATACCAAAACACAATTACTTAACGGTGAAATTGCAGGCGTTCCTGCACAAAAAACAGGTGAAAGCGAAGCCGATTACCTTAATCGTTTAGACCCAGAGCAAATGAATACATTATTGCGTTACGGTTATGTGGATGAAAATTTGTTAGGGCTTCAATATCGCGTGGCGGAATATCCAACGCATGGCGGCGCAATCAATCTGAACGCTGGCGGTAATATCAACGGTATCAATACTGGACAAGAAATCAGTGATTGGCTAGTGCGTAGTGGCGTGATGGATGAAAACAATCGTCCCACCGCGTGGGGCATCAATCTCAGCGGTGATAACGCCAACGGCGATAAAGGTATTCATAACTTTAATCAAAATATCGGCGCGTTAGGTGGCGGCGATGTCAGCATTAAGGCTGGTGGCAACGTACAAAATTTATCCGTGATGTTGCCAACGACGGGTAAACCGTTTGGAAAATTAAGCACCACAGCGGCAAATCAATGGACAGAAAATGGCACTGTTATAAACGGCGGTGGCAATCTAAATATTAACGCTGGCAATAACATCATCGGTGGTGAATATTTTGTTGCCAAAGGCACAGGCACATTAAACGCTGGTGGCAGTGTTGTAAATTCGACGACGAATTTAGGTGCCTTGCTCGAATTAGGTGATGCCAATTTCAATATTCAAGCGCGACAAAATATCAATATTGCGTCTGTTTTCAATCCAACGGTTTTGAAACAAAACGTGTTGCTGCCTAATAAAATCGGCGATTCGCGCTTTTTCACTTATGGACAAAACAGTGCCGTTTCACTTTCTGCAACAGCGGGTAATGTGATTTTGCAAAATGCTATTGCGGCAATCAAAGCGGCGAAACATCGGGACAATGATTCTGAAACGGGTTTTGAATATGCCGTTTATCCTCAAACGTTAAATGCCACCGCATTGTCGGGCGATTTACGCATTGATAATTCCATGACGTTATTTTCATCCGCGCAGGGGAAATTAACGTTGCTGGCAAATAACAATATCGGTGTTGATGACACAGCAGGGCAATTGATTAACGTTAATATGTCCGATGCAAATCCTGATTTATTGCCTAATGTTGAGCATCCGGCACAACAATTAGAAGGTAGTTTGGCTGACAACATCATCAATGCGCGTGAACGCCTCGATGCCACCACACCAAATCCAATCTTAATTCATGCTCAACAGCCACTGCATTTAAATGACACAAATAAACCGATTATTCGTGCAAATCTTGGCAATATCGCGTTTCCATCTAATTCCGACGCGACGTTTTTTATTCCGCAAGCCGCCGAGTTTAGCGCAGGCAAAGATATTCAAAATTTGAGTTTATCCGCGCAACAAATCAAAACAACAGACATTACTCGCATTCGTGCAGGACGTGACATTACTTTTGACGCGCTTATCAACGATAACGGTGTGGTGCAAAGTAATGACAAACAAATCGAATTAGGCGGCGCAGGTGAATTACAAATTCAAGCCGGACGCAATATCAGTTTAGGTGGTAGTGCGGGAATTAACACCATTGGTAATACTAAAAATTCCGTTTTGTCCGCCGAAGGCGCAAGTATTTCGCTACTTGCTGGAACAACTGAAACGGTTGATAAAACAGCATTAAATACGCTGTTTAATGAGATCAAACAGTCTGCTGGAACAGCGGCGGCAGCTCCAGACAATGAACGCAAAGCCGCTTATAAAAAAGGCTATGACGCAATTAGCGTTCTTTTCCCAGCAGGCGAAAATACCGGTAATTTGTCATTGGTATTCAGTCAAATTAAAACCTTAGCTGGCGGAGATATTTATTTAGCGATTCCAAATGGCGCGGTGAATGTCGGTTTGGCAGGCATGGTCGGTGGCATTCAAAAAGGCGCAGATAAACTCGGCATCGTCGCGCAACAATCGGGCGATATTAGCGCGTTCACCAGCGGCGATTTCAACGTGAATCAATCGCGCGTCTTCACGATGGGTGGCGGTGATATTGCGATTTGGTCATCGCAAGGCAATCTCGATGCGGGAAAAGGCGCGAAATCTGCCATTTCTGCGCCAGCACCAATTACTAGCATTGATGCGTTAGGCAATATCGTCACGACTTTCCCGCCGGTTGTTTCAGGTAGTGGCATTCAAACCATCAATCCTCAAGATAAAACGAAAAAACAAGGCAACGTTTATCTCGCCGCGCCATCAGGCGTTGTCGATGCCGGCGAAGCGGGAATTAGCGGCGGCAAAATTGTGATTGCGGCAAACGCGGTCGTCGGTGCATCGAATATTTCAGCCTCAGGCGGTAGCGTCGGTGTTCCCACAACTGTTACACCACCTGTTGTGCCATCAAGCGCGAGCAGTGCGGCTGCCAGTGCTACAAAATCGGCAACACAAATGACCGAAGACAATAAAAATTCAAATACCGCTGAAAACAATGATGGCAAAGACAAGAAAAAATCTGTCATGAGTTCGCTTAGTGCGGATGTAGTCGGCTATGGCAATTGTACAGTTGCTGAAGTGCGCGAACACAAAGAAGGCTGTGGCAGTTAGTCGCCCAAATATTTTTAAATCAAAAAAATTAAATTATGAAAAAAATGACGAATCATTCTTTAAAACTGGGACTGTTATTGTTTCTTGTCCCTGTTATCGCATTCGCGTGGTGGAATAACGATTGGACATCACGCAAATCTTTAACGCTCGATGCGGGCGCAACTGGCGCAGATATTCAAGCGACGTTGAGCGATGTACCGGTGTTAGTGCGTTTGCACACGGGCAATTTTGGCTTTTTCACCGAACTTGCTGAAAACGGCAAAGATTTACGTTTTGCCATCGACGATAAAACGCCACTCAAACATGCGATTGAAAAAGTCGATGCGTTATCAGAAATTGGTTTGGTTTGGTTAAAAATTCCAGCCGTGCGTGGCGGAATCAGTACCGATACGATTTCGATGTATTACGGTAATGCCAATGCGGTGGATGCGTCGGACAGCAAAGGTATTTACGACGTGAATCAATCGCTGGTGTTTCATTTCAACGAAGGCGAAACCTTGCCACAAGATGCCACGGCGTACGCCAATAATGCAACAACATCAAAAGCAATCATTGAAACATCCGGTTGGATTGGTGCAGCGGCAAAATTTACGGATGGCGGAATGAGTCTCGCCGCCAATCCAGCGTTAGCCACTACTGCTGAAGACGGTTTCACATTTAGCACTTGGGCGAAAATTGCCCAACCTCAAAATAGCACGCTTTTTCAAAGCAAAGATGCGTCAGCAAAACTCGAATTAGTCGTGCAAGGCGGTGCGTTAATCGCGCGTTATCAAAATATCAGCACCGCCGCAGTCAATTTTTCTGCGGATAAATGGCAACACATCGCCGTTGTGGCGCGTAAAGACAAATTGGAATTGCATTTAGATGGACAACTTGCCGCCAGTGCGCCGATTAACTTAGTCGCTATGAATCCAAGTATTTTCATTGGGAGCGCAGAGAGCGGACAAAACTTTAACGGCGAACTCGACGAAGTGCAGCTTTCCAAACAAGCGCGAAGTGCAGATTGGATTAAATTCGCGCAACGTTCTCAAAGTCCAGATTTTACGGTTTTAAATTTTGGTGGCGACGAATCGAATGGTTCTTCAGAGCCAAATTATTTTGTCATTATTTTGCAAAGTTTGACCGTAGATGGTTGGGTCGTTATTGCCTTATGCGGCGTGATGTTAGTGATAAGCGCGATTGTCATTATTGGCAAAAGTTTAACCATGAACCGCGCTCGCAAAGATAATCGTGCGTTTTTAGAACAATATCGCAATGTAGATTCTTCCGATGTTGGTGCATTAGACCGTGAAGAAAGCGAGGAAGAACGTGATTTAAGTGATTCCGAATTTCTCACCGCCATCGTGGGAAAACACGACCATTTTCAAAGTTCGCCGATTTACCACGTTTATCATGCCGGCGTGCATGAATTGAAAAAAACATTCGGCGGTACAGACAGCAACAGCATTTTAACGCCCGAAGCCCTTAATTTAGTACGAACTCGTTTAGATGCGGCGGTGGTGCGAGAAGGGCAGAAACTCAATAAAAATATGGTGTTACTCACTATCGCAATTTCTGGTGGTCCTTTCTTAGGTTTATTAGGAACTGTTATGGGCGTGATGATTACGTTTGCGGTGATTGCGGCAACCGGTGATGTGAATATTAACTCTATCGCGCCAGGTATTTCGGGTGCGCTTGCCGCGACGGTCGCAGGTCTTGCTGTTGCGATTCCTGCGCTGTTTGCCTACAACTATTTGCTCACGCAAATCAAAGAAATCACCGCAGATATGCACGTTTTCACCGATGAATTTTTAGCTGTTATCTCCAAACGTATCGCTGACCGTCAGCGCAGTAATGCAGATATTCAATATATCGTTTTGACTGACGAATTTGTTGCCACGATTAGTAAACGAGTTATCGAACAACAACGGGAAATTGCATCATGAAAGTTGGCGAAGAAGATAAGGTTTATGACGACATCAACATCACGCCCATGCTTGATGTCGCGTATGTGTTGCTGTTGATTTTTATCATCATGACTACCGCGACGGTGCAAGGTATTACGGTGAATTTGCCTAAAGCGAGCAGCACACCTGCGCTTTCAAAACCGAAAACCAAAGCTATTTCGATTACCAAAGACGGCACGATTTATTTAGATACTTATCCCGTCTCGATTGAAGAACTCGAAACACGTTTAGGGCAATACAAAGCCGCAACACCCGATTTACCCGTTGTTGTAAAAGCTGATGGTGCGGTGGAATATGAAAAAGTGGTTTCGGTGTTAGATGTGGTGACGCGCCTTGAAATCAGTCAACTCGGTTTGGTTACGCAAAAATTGGTGAAATAACACGTTATGAAACAAAAACATTTTTTATTGCGTAATTTGCCGTGGGTAATCGGTAGCGTGTTGACGTTGCTCATCGCAGTAGCTGTGTATTTTTTACAAGGCATGTTTGAAAAACCGGCGCAAACAAAAAAACAAGTGCAACAAATTACGATGTTACAACAACCGCCACCGCCGCCACCTCCGCCGCCTGAACAAAAACCGCCGCCACCTGAACCAGAGCCGGAAAAAATTTCTGAAACCGAACCAGAAAAAGAACCCGAACCTGCGCCTGAAGAAGCCCAAGAACCGCCTAGCGAACAATTAGGCGTTGATGCAAATGGCGCGGCGGGCAGTGATGGATTTGGATTAGTCGGCAAAAAAGGCGGACAAAGTTTATTAAGCGGCACAAACGGTAGCGCGATTTTATGGTACGGCGGTTTGGTTAAACGTAGCGTCGAAAATGAATTACAAAACGCTTTAGAAGGCAGTTCACGCGAAAGCAGTTACAGCGTGCAAATTAACATTTGGATTAACACCAGTGGACGAGTTGAACGCGCTGAATTAGCTAGTGCGAGTGGTAATACCGACGTGGATAGCGACATTCGTCAAGCATTATCGAAATTGCATTTTACGCTTGAAAAAGCACCGCCTGAAAATATGCCGCAACCGTTAAAAATTCGCGTGACTTCACGATTATGAAAGGAAAGAAACAGACAATGATGACTCGAAAAACGCTTGCGGCATTACTTGCCAGTTCAATGATTACGCCGGTGATGGCTGATGAAAAAGAAGAATTACTCAAGCTCAAAGAAGAAATTGCTGGTGAGCGTGAAGAATTGTTAACGCTAAAAAATACGACCGTTAATTTAATCGATGTCTTTGTGCAACAAGGTTTGCTCGACAAAAATAAAGCCGAATCGCTTGTAAAAGCCGCGCAAAGTAAAGCCGAAGCCACGACGCAAAAAGAACTCGCTCAAGAAGCGGCAAAAGTCGCTGACGATAATGCTAAAAATCCCAAACGGGTGCGCGTGACGTATGTGCCGGATTTTGTGAAAGAAGAAATACGCCAACAAGTCGTGGCAGAATTAAAAAATGATGTGGTCGCTGAAGTGAAAGCTGATGCCAAAGAGGAAAAATGGGGCGTTCCTGCCGCGTTGCCCGATTGGGTAAATCGTATAAAAATCACGGCTGATGCGCGTTTGCGCGCGCAAGAAGATTTTTATGCGGCTGGAAATCCGACTCAAAACGTACTCAATAATCCTTATTACGATTATTTGTCAATCAACAAAGACGGTGGTCATTTAGCCGCGCGTAACAAAAACGAAGAATTACAAAATACATCCGTTGATAGATTACGTTTTCGGGAGCGGTTTCGTTTGGGTATTGATGCTCAAATTACGGACGGTTTAAAAGCCGGTTTGCGTTTGGCGACCAGTAATCAATATAGCCCCGTTTCAAGTAATCAAACGTTGGGAAACACAGGGCAATCTTTTCAAGTTGCCATCGACAGAGCCTACATTCAATACGATTTCCTCGATGATAAACATAACGATTGGTTTAGTGTTTATGGCGGTCGGATTGCCAATCCGTGGATGTCTACTGAATTGGTTTACAGTCCAGATTTGAGTTTTGAAGGTTTTGCCGGCACATTCCGTTGGCGTTTCAATCAAAGCGATGTTAACGTTAAAAATTATCACGCTACCGAAGCCAATGCGCGTTTTGGTTTGCAAACCGGCGCACAATCACCGGATTCGTTATTCTTAACGCTGGGCGCATTTCCGTTGCAAGAGGTTAATTTATCCACGGCGGATAAATGGCTGTTTGGTGGACAAGCGGGTGGTGATTGGCTAGTGCGTGAAAATGACCGTTTGAAAGTTGCCGCCGCGTATTACGATTATGAAAATATTCGCGCCAAAGCGAATGCCCGTAACAGTTTTACCTACGATTGGACTGCGCCGCAGTTTATGCAAAAAGGCAATTCACTCGTACCGATTAACCTTAATGATGGTTTGAATAGCCGTTGCACCGACAGTCAAAGTGTGATGGGGCAAGGCTGTTTATACGGTTTAGCATCTGATTTTAAAATTTTGAATCTTACGGCAATGTATGAATTTACAGGCTTTGACACGCCAATTTTATTTTCAGCCGATTATGCGAAAAATCTTGGCTTTAATCAGACAAGCATTGCTCAGGAATTTAAGCAACGCATTACGCCTAAAACCAATGCTTACCAAGTTCGTTTAGATGTCGGTTATCCAGAAATTAAACGTTTTAACGATTGGAACACGTTCATTGCCTACCGTTATCTTGAACGTGATGCGGTGTTAGACGCGTTTACGGATTCGATTTTCCATCAAGGCGGCACGAATGCGAAAGGTTGGGTGATTGGTGCAAATTATGGGCTTGCCAGAAATACTTGGTTGAATTTGCGTTGGCTTAGCACAGACAGCATCGATAATGTGAATAATCAACCGCTCAGTATCGATACTGTCGCGTTAGATTTGAACGTTCGTTTATAGGTTTTTTTATGTTTAATGTAATAAATTCACGCGCGTTATTTTTGCTTTTAGCCATGGCGTGGCACACAGAAATTTATGCCGAAGTTGCGCCAAAACAAAGTGATGCCGCGCAACAGGCTCTGAAAAAAGCACAAGGCGTATTGCGGCAATTGGGCGAAGAAAAAGCCGCTTTGGAAAGTGAAAAAAACGCTTTAATTCAAGAAAAAACCGCGTTGCAAGCGCAAATTGAAAAACTCGAAAGTGCAGTAAAACAACTTTCGCCATTGCAAAACGAAGTCGTGGCGCAAAAGGCAAATGTGGATAATTTACGCAATTCAAACAGTGCGTTGTCTTCGCAACTCAATCACGCGCATGAAAATGAACGCAGTTTAAAAGAAAAACAACAGGAAATTATCACGCAGGCTAAACTCATTCAAAGCGATAACCAACAGCTTGTGGCAATGGTTCAAGAGCGCGAAAAATGGATAACAAGTTGTGAAGAAAAAAATCGCAATGTTGTCAGTGCCGCTAATGAATTGGCAGATAAATACCAAAGCAAAAGCCTGTGGACAAAACTCAGTGAAGCTGAACCGTTTACAGGCATTGGCAATGTGGAAACGCAAAATACGCTACAAACTTACCAATTCAAATTGGATGATTTAAAAGTTACTGCGTTTGAAAGTGAAGCCAAAACGTCGCATTAACTACCGCTTCAAACCAACGTTAGTGCATAATTGATTTCATTTTTATTTCCTATTTCAAAAAATGCACAAAATTCAACTCAAAATTTTAGATTCACGTTTAGGTGATACGATTCCGTTGCCCGAATATGCAACCACCGGTAGCGCAGGTTTGGATTTACGCGCTTGTTTAGACGACGCAATTACCATTCAACCGAGCGAAACTGTTTTAATTCCAACAGGTTTGGCAATTCACATTGGTGACAATTCACTTGCCGCTGTTTTGTTACCACGTTCAGGATTAGGACATAAACACGGCATTGTTTTAGGTAATTTAGTCGGGCTTATCGATTCGGATTATCAAGGGCAAGTTTTTGTTTCCTGTTGGAATCGCGGCAACGAACCTTTTACCATAAACATCGGCGAGCGCATCGCTCAAATGGTGTTTGTTCCTGTCGTGCAAGTCGCTTTTGAACAAGTGACCGATTTTGACGAAAGTCATCGTGGTGAAGGTGGTTTTGGTCACACAGGTCGGCACTAATTCATCGTATAACGTGCTAGAATAAACGCCATTCACGCCTTAAAACTCAACGGATTTTTTAATGACAGACTATAAATTAACCCATTTAAAACAACTCGAAGCAGAGAGTATTCATATCATTCGTGAAGTCGCGGCAGAATTTGAACGCCCTGTGATGCTGTATTCGATTGGTAAAGATTCAGCGGTAATGTTGCATTTAACCATGAAAGCATTTTATCCAGCACGTCCGCCGTTTCCGATGATGCACGTTGATACGACGTGGAAATTCAAAGAGATGATTGAGTTTCGTGACCAGCGTGTTAAAGAGTTAGGGTTAGATTTAATTGTGCATGTCAATCAAGACGGCGTTGATATGAACATTAGTCCGTTTGTGCATGGCAGTAAAAAACACACCGATGTCATGAAAACCGATGCGTTGAAACAAGCCTTAGACAAATACCAATTCGATGCCGCATTTGGTGGTGCAAGACGCG
>DALYHZ010000003.1:0-912 GCA_031970635.1 Methylococcaceae bacterium
TGCAACTCATCGCAAAACTGGATTTACCTGACGCAACATCGGGGTCAATCACAGTGCCTGCACGTAAATTTTTAGACATCTGTCGATTATTGCCAGCTGGTTCAGAAATTCGATTTGAACAAACCGAAGACAAAGTCAAAATTACTTCTAATCGCAGTCGTTTTTCTTTGAATTGTCTACCAGCAGATAATTATCCTGAATTCACCGAAGATGAACTTGAACACCAATTCGTTATCAATGCAGGGCAATTCAAACGTGCATTAGATAAAACCACGTTTTGCATGGCAAACCAAGATGTACGTTATTACCTGAACGGTTTGTTATTGCATATTTCAAATAGCAAACTCGAATTGGTCGCTTCTGATGGACATCGATTATCGATTTACGAAGACCATCTCGAAATTGCCACGGGTTTTGAAGCACGAATCATTTTGCCGCGCAAAGGCGTTTTAGAACTTAACAAATTGCTCGATGATAACGACGTTGAATTAAAAATCGAATTTTCAAGCAGTAGTATTCGCATTTATATCAAACATCAAATTTTTTCGGCCAAATTGGTGGATTCAAAATACCCTGATTTCAGCAAAGTTTTTCAGCAAACGTTTTTAAATCCATTGCATATCGACAAAGCGATTTTGAAAAATTCACTGACTCGTGTAGCCGTTTTGTCAAATGAAAAATTCAAAGGCGTGACGTTTGACATTAACACCGAGCGTTTGAAAATCAGCACGCATAATCCAGAACACGATGAAGCCGAAGAAGAATTGGCGATTATTTATGACGATGAACCGTTGTCGATTTCGTTTAATGCTCAATATTTGTCTGAAGCCGTATCGAATTTAGACGGCGATACCGCATTACTAACCATTGCCAGCGATGCCAGCAGTTGTTTCATTAACGAACCCGATAACG
>DALYHZ010000003.1:926-35462 GCA_031970635.1 Methylococcaceae bacterium
ATGCGATTGTAATCGTCATTTCGGGCTATAATGGCAACTCAAAGCGATGCTTGCGTTTTCTTGCGTCGCGTTACACAGAATTATCAGCAACAGGAAAAACCACGCGCTATGAGCAATCCAAACGATCAATACGACAGCAGTAACATTCAAGTTCTCAAAGGGCTAGACGCAGTCCGCAAACGTCCAGGAATGTACATTGGCGATACCGATGACGGTTCGGGTTTGCATCACATGGTTTTTGAGGTCGTCGATAATTCGATTGATGAAGCGTTAGCAGGTTATTGCAAAGGCGTAAATGTCATTATTCACACCGACGGTTCGGTCAGTGTTTCGGATGACGGACGAGGCATTCCCGTGGATATTCACCCCGAAGAAGGACGCTCAGCCGCTGAAGTTATCATGACTGTGTTACACGCAGGCGGAAAATTCGACGATAACGCCTACAAAGTTTCAGGTGGTTTGCATGGTGTAGGTGTGTCGGTGGTGAACGCCCTTTCGGACGAATTGCATTTAGAAATTCGCAAAAATGGAAAACTCTACAAACAATCGTACAAAAATGGCGAGCCAATAGCCCCTCTTGCCGAGTTTGGCGAAATTGAAGGCTCAGGTACTACTATTCGATTTTTGCCCAGCACAGCGACATTTACCAACGTAGAATTTCATTACGACATTTTGGCAAAACGATTGCGCGAACTTTCGTTTTTAAATTCGGGTGTGCGAATCAGTTTGTTTGATGAACGTACCGACAAAGAAGATATTTTTGAATTTGAAGGCGGTATTAGCGCATTTGTCACGCATTTAAACAAAAACAAAACGCCGTTATTCCCAGACGTTTTCTACTTTTCAGCGGAAAAAGAAGGCGTGACGGTTGAAGTGGCGATGCAGTGGAACGATTCGTATCAAGAAAATGTTTTTTGTTACACCAACAACATTCCTCAACGCGATGGCGGCACGCATTTAGCAGGTTTTCGTGGCGCATTAACACGCACAATCAATCAATACATCGAAACTAACGGTTTGGCGAAAAAAGAAAAAGTCGCTACAACAGGCGATGATGCGCGAGAAGGTTTAACAGCTGTTTTATCGGTCAAAGTTCCTGACCCAAAATTCTCTTCGCAAACCAAAGACAAACTCGTTTCATCGGAAGTGAAACCGCTGGTTGAATCGACGATGAATGAAAAATTACAAGAATTCCTGCTCGAAAAACCGCAAATCGCAAAATTGATTGTTGGCAAAATTATCGATGCCGCAAGAGCCAGAGACTCGCCGTAAAACAACACTCGACATTGCAGGTCTGCCAGGGAAACTTGCCGATTGCCAAGAAAAAGACCCCGCGTTGTCAGAATTATTTTTAGTCGAAGGGGATTCGGCGGGCGGCTCTGCAAAACAAGGTCGTGACCGCAGAACGCAAGCAATTTTGCCGCTAAAAGGGAAAATTTTAAACGTTGAAAAAGCACGTTTTGACAAAATGATTTCGTCCGAGGAAGTCGGCACGTTGATTACGGCGTTAGGTTGCGGCATCGGCAAAGAGGAATACAACCTCGAAAAATTACGCTATCACCGAATCATCATCATGACGGATGCAGACGTTGACGGTTCGCACATTCGCACGTTGTTACTCACATTTTTTTATCGTCAACTGCCTGAAATTATTGAAAAAGGTTATGTTTATATTGCCCAGCCACCGCTTTACAAAGTTAAAAAAGGCAAACAAGAACACTACGTTAAAGACGATGCCGAATTGAATCGTTATTTGATTCAACTCGCGCTTGAAAAAGCGCAATTGATTACCGACCCAGCCGCGCCTGCGATTCAAGGTCAAGGCTTGGAAAAATTAGCGCAAGACTTTTTAGCCGTGAATTCGATTATTGAACGTTTAGCGCGACGTTATGACGATGTGTTTTTAGAACAATTTTGTTATTTGCCGCTCGGCGAAAATCAAACGAAAAATGCTGAAAGTTTGCAGTTGTGGCTCAACGAAATTCATGCACGTTTAGCCAATAATGTGGCGGAATTTTCAACGCATTTGCATTACGAAAACGCGCATGATTTCAAAATTACGGTCACAAAACGTCAGCATGGAACAAGCAAAGTATTTGTGTTGCCGTCGTCGTTTTTTCACAGCGCAGATTATTCACGCATTGCCGCGTATGCAAATGAAACAGCGGGCATGTTCACGGCTGAATCCGTTATGCAAATGGGCGAACGTGGACAGCCTGTTGAAAACTTCAAACAAGCGTTTGAGTGGATGATGCGCGAAATCAAAAAAGGGCAAACAATTCAACGCTACAAAGGGCTAGGTGAAATGAATCCTGAACAACTTTGGGAAACGACGCTCGATAGCAATAATCGTCGTTTGTTGCAAGTTCGTATTGAAGATGCGATTGCTTCTGATGAAATTTTCACAACGTTGATGGGCGATGTCGTTGAACCACGCCGTGATTTCATCGTGAAAAATGCACTCGATGTTTCAAATTTGGACGTGTAAAAATGATTGCCTATCCTGACATTGACCCTGTTGCTGTTTCGCTTGGTGCTGTAAAAATTCACTGGTACGGGATTATGTACCTGATTGGTTTTGCGGCGGTGTATTTTCTGGGGCAATATCGCGCAAAACAAGCGTGGTCGCCAATCAAACCCGAAGCCATTGAAGATTTAGTGACTTATGGCGCGATGGGCGTGATTTTAGGCGGACGGATTGGTTATATTTTATTTTATAAATTTGGACAGTTTTTAGAAGATCCATTAGTGCTATTGAAGCTTTGGCAAGGTGGAATGTCATTTCATGGTGGAGTGCTTGGCGTGTTTATCGCAATGGCATGGTTTGCCAAAAAACAAAACTGCACGCTTTGGCAACTTACAGATTTAATCGCTCCGATTGCGCCAATTGGTTTAGGCGCGGGGCGGCTTGGAAATTTCATCAATTCCGAACTTTGGGGTAAACCAACAGACGTGCCGTGGGCAATGATTTTTCCAAATGGCGGCGATGTAGCGCGTCACCCTTCACAACTTTACGAAGCATTTTTGGAAGGTTTCGTATTATTTGTGATTGTCTGGTTTTATACCCAAAAGCCGCGTCCAACGATGGCGGCAACAGGTTTAGCTGTGATGTGTTACGGTTGTTTTCGGTTTTTTGTGGAATTTTACCGTTTGCCCGACGCGCATTTGGGTTATCTTGCGTTCGGTTGGGTAACGATGGGGCAGGTTTTATCAACACCGATGATTTTAATCGGCGCAGGTTTAATGGTTTTTGCGTATAAAAAACATGAAAAACTATCTTGAATTACTCGAAAAATTATTAACCGAAGGTACGCAAAAAGGCGACCGCACGGGAAACGGGACGCTTTCAATTTTTGGACATCAAATGCGTTTTGATTTGGCTGATGGATTTCCGCTTATCACCACCAAAAAAGTACATTTAAAATCGATTATTCATGAGTTGTTGTGGTTTTTAAACGGCGACACAAATAACAACACGTTAGAGAAAAATGGCGTTTCAATTTGGCGTGAATGGGCAGATGAAAATGGTGAATTAGGCGCAATTTATGGCAAACAATGGCGTTCGTGGGAAACACCCAATGGCGAAACCATTGACCAAATTTCACAAGTCATCGAACAGTTAAAAACTAATCCAAACAGCCGCCGCATTATTGTTTCAGCGTGGAATGTCGCGGATTTGCCTGACGAAAAAATCAGCCCGCAAGAAAATGTCAAAAAAGGCAAAATGGCTCTCGCGCCCTGTCATGCGTTTTTTCAGTTTTACGTTGCAAATGGCAAACTTTCTTGCCAACTTTATCAGCGCAGTTGTGACACGTTTATCGGTGTGCCATTCAACATTGCCAGTTACGCGCTTTTGACGATGATGATTGCCCAGCAATGCGATTTAGAACTTGGCGAATTTATTTGGACAGGTGGCGATGTGCATTTGTATTTAAATCATCTTGAGCAAGCTAAAACACAGTTGCAACGCACACCGCGTGCTTTGCCAACGATGAAAATTAAACGCAAACCTGCTTCGATTTTTGATTATGTTTACGACGACTTTGAGTTAATCGGTTACGATGCCGATACACATATCTCTGCACCCATTGCTATTTGAGAGGTTTGTTATGTTTACTTACCATCGTTTAATTGCATTTTTCCTGCTGTTATTACTCGCTGGTTGTGCGTCTGAACCGGTTATTCGGCCGAGTAAACCTTATCCCACTGATACAGGTAAATTACCCAGTTATACGGAAGTCCGTCCCATTGTTGGCGTTTATGCAAATCAACCTGCTGTCACAGCGTTTGTGCAACACATGGTACATGACTATGGTTTTTCAGAAGATTATTTGAACAGCCTATTTTCGCAGGCGAATAAATTGGATTCGGTTTTGCGTTTAGAAGTGGATGCGCAAGTTCCTCCCAAACCCAAATATACAGGTCCGGTTGCGCCTGAACCGCTTATTCCGCCTAAGCCAAAACCTACGCCAGGGTGGTCAAGTTATCGCAAACAATTCATGGATGACGCACACATTAACAATGGTGTTGTTTTTTGGCGCGCCAATGCCGAAGCTCTGCAACGTGCAGCGGCAACGTATCATGTTGATCCGGAATATATTGTCGGCATTATTGGTGTGGAAACCTATTTCGGACGTAACGTGGGTAAAACCAACACGTTCGACGCGCTCAGTACACTTGCATTTTTTACATTGCGTCGCGCTGAATATTTCACCAAAGAATTGGAAAACTTTTTACTCATGACCAAAGAAGAAGGTTATGAACCGCGAAATGTTATCGGTTCATGGGCTGGTGCGTTAGGATTAGGGCAATTTATGCCTAAAAGTTTTCGTAAACTTGCTGTTGATTTTAATGGCGACGGTAAGCGTGATTTATGGAATTCTGTTGATGCCATTGGTAGCGTTGCCCATTATTTTAGTAGTTCGGGTTGGAAATTTAATGAACCGGTCGCCACGCCTATCAATGGCGATATTGATGCTGAATACATTATTTTGGGAACGGATACTGGCAATCAATTTTGGGCAATTGGTGACAATTTTAAAACCATCAAAAAATACAACAGCAGTAACAAATATGCGATGGCTGTGCATCAATTGGGACAATCGATTAAGCAGCGATATTTAGCAATGAAATAGCGCAGGTATCCTTTTGTGACTTAGTGTGTCGGTGTGTTAAAGTTTGCCGCGAACAAATAACGCGGCAATGTCTGCGTTATTCATAGTTCAATCTAAAAATAAAAATTATATTTTGTACGATTTAGGAGAGTTAAAAATGTTTAAACTTCGTTCATTAGTCACAGCGTTAGCGTTGGTGGGTTCTATTTCCGTTGCCGGCGCGTGGGAAGCATTGCCGACACAAGCACCAGAGCCTAGCGATAACCCAAGCACTGCTGAAAAAGTAGAATTAGGCAAAATGCTTTATCACGACCCACGTTTATCTTCGACTGGTACAGTGTCTTGTGCATCTTGCCATAACACAACCTTAGGTGGCGAAGACAACCGTCCAAATTCAATGGGGGTCAATGGTCAAACCGGCGGACGCAGTGCGCCAACTGTTTGGAATGCCGCATTTAACAAAGTGCAATTCTGGGATGGTCGTGCCGCAACATTGGAAGCGCAAGCCGCAGGTCCTGTGACCAATCCAATTGAAATGGGCATGAAAAGCTGGGATGACGTAGTGGCACGTTTGAAAGGTATTCCGGGTTATCAAGCGGCATTTGAAACGGTTTACGGTAAAGATTCCATTTCTAAAGACAATGCAACGAAGGCGATTGCTGCTTATGAACGCACATTGATTACCCCAAATAGCCCTTACGATAAATACGTTGGTGGTGACAAATCAGCGTTATCAGCACAACAAGTTCGCGGCATGGAAAAAGTCGCTGAACTCGGTTGCACCAGTTGCCACAGCGGTCCAGCATTTAATGGTGCTGGCACATTCCAAAAATTCCCAATGAACGGCGACAGCTATTTAGAAGCGAAATATCATTTCACTAAAGACAAAGGCGTTGCCGAAGTCTCTAAAAAAGCGGATGACGAACATTTCTTCAAAGTGCCAACCTTGCGAAATATTGCTGTGACCGCGCCTTATTTCCATAACGGTTCAGTTGCAACGTTAGACGAAGCCGTTAGAATCATGGCAAAAGTGCAATTGAATAAAGAGTTGTCAAAAGAGGAAACCGCCGACATCGTCGCATTCTTAAATGCGTTAACCGGTGAATTCCCTAAACAACACATGCCAAAATTACCTGAAACTGCAGGTAAAACTGTCAATTAAAAAATGTAACGGGCGTGTTTGTTACGGCAACACGTCCGTTTTTAAGCCAAATTTAGTGTAAAATCATCTCGTCGTTTTAAACGGCAGTTTGTGTTATTTTTTTCAAAGTTGTTTTTATTTTAATTATTTGGAGTTATTCATGAGTGTTTTAGTTGGCAAACAAGCCCCAGATTTTACAGTTCCTGCCGTTTTAGGTAATGGCGAAATCGTTGATGCGTTCAGTTTTTCAGAAGCGACTAAAGGCAAATATGCTGTCGTATTTTTCTACCCATTAGATTTCACATTCGTTTGCCCAAGCGAATTGATTGCGTTAGATCACCGCATGGATGAATTCACGAAACGTAATGTTGAAGTCGTTGCTGTGTCTATCGACTCACATTTCACACACAACGCGTGGCGCAACACACCTGTAAATAACGGTGGTATTGGCGCAGTAAAATACACCATGGCAGCGGACTTAACACATTCAATTGCCAAAGATTATGACGTAGAAGCGGATGCAGGCGTGGCATACCGTGGTGCGTTTGTTATCGATACAGCTGGTAAAGTGCGTTCGCAAATTGTGAATGATTTGCCATTAGGTCGTAACATTGATGAATTATTGCGTATTGTTGATGCGTTGCAATTCCATGAAGAACATGGCGAAGTTTGCCCAGCAGGTTGGAAAAAAGGTGATGCGGGTATGAATGCAAATCCAGCAGGCGTTGCAGAATACTTAGCGAGCAATGCTGACAAATTATAAGTCGAGCTGGTAAAACAAAAGGCGCAAGGTTTTAAAAATCTTGCGCCTTTTGTGTTTTAAGCATTGTCGCGTTTGGCATCAGCGAGTAATTTTTGACGAACTAATGCCGCGCCAACCGTTGCAATAACCGCTGGCAACGTTGAGGCGACGATACGATTAGTCGTCAGCGCATCGGTGAGCAAATGTGCCGCTTCCCACGTTATGCCAAAACCAATCAGACCGACAATCACCCATTTAAACGGTTCTTGATTATGCTCTTTTGCGCTGTAATAAAACCAAACTAAAATCGCAACGGCTGCAATTTTTGCTAATAACATTGTTGTCTCCTTTTATTATTTTTATAAGTTTGAAATCATAGCATGACGTTAAAAAAACCGCCCGTTGAGTTCGATTTTGCCGCTGCTTTATTGACGTGGTTCGATACGCACGGACGAAAAGATTTACCGTGGCAACAGGATAAATCGCCGTATCGCGTGTGGTTATCAGAAATCATGTTGCAACAAACGCAAGTCGTGACGGTGATTCCGTATTTTGAAGCGTTTGTTGCTCAATTTCCGACGATTGAAAGTTTAGCCGCCGCACCGCTTGATGATGTTTTACAACGTTGGGCAGGGTTAGGTTATTACGCACGAGCCAGAAATTTACACAAAGCCGCGCAAATGATTGTGCAACGCGGTTATTTTCCCAACTCGTTGCCCGAATTGTTGGAATTATCCGGCATTGGTAAATCGACAGCAGGGGCGATTTTAAGCATTGCTTTTCAAAAATCGCATCCAATTTTAGATGGCAATGTGAAGCGTGTTTTAACCCGTTTTTACGCGATTTCAGGTTGGACAGGCTTGCGTGAAATTGAAACGAAATTGTGGGAACTGAGTGAAAAGATTACGCCTGTGGAACGTTGTGATGATTACACACAGGCGATTATGGATTTAGGTGCGACCCTTTGTACTCGTAGTAAACAGCGTTGTTATGATTGTCCAATGTCTGCGGCTTGCGTGGCATTTTCGACTAACACCGTTGCCCATTATCCCTCGCCCAAACCAACTAAAAAATTACCCATTAAGCAAACGTTTTTTCTACTTATTCGCAACGAACAGCAAGAAATTTGGTTAGAGCAACGTTCGCTAAAAGGCATTTGGGGTGGTCTTTGGAGTTTGCCAGAAGTTGAAACCATTGAAGACGCGCAAAATTGGTGTCAGCAAAAAAATTTGACCATTCAACATCAACAATTGTTATTGTCTCAACGCCATACGTTTTCGCATTACCATTTGGATTACACGCCACTATGTTTAGAGGTTAAAACGTTAGAAAATTCAAATTTTCACACGCGCGAACAATGGCAAAATCGCGCATTACCGACACCGATTTACACACTTTTAAGAACGAATCGAAGCGACGATATTTTCAACTTCACCACCGACGCTCCATAATTTTTCCAGTTGATAATGTTCACGCGCTTGTTGTGTCATCGCATGAACAATCACATCGCCTAAATCGAGTAACACCCAATCTGAAGTCATATCGCCTTCCATACCAAGCGGGTGAACACCATTTTCTTTTACTTTGGCTTCAACGTAATCGCATAAGGCTTTCACTTGGCGATTCGATGTACCGGTGACGACAATCATATAATCGGTAAAACTGGTTTTATCACGCACATCTAAAACCACTATGTCTTGTGCTTTACGTTCGTTTAATTCGCTTTCAACTAAAGCTAATAATGTCTCTGTTTGCATTGTGTTCCTATTTTAAAATCAATCAAAAAATCAGCGTTGATAAAGCCGATGTTGAATAATGTAATGGATAACCGCGTCTGGTAACAAAAAACGCGGGTTTTGTTGGGCGGTAATCATACCGCGAATTGCGGTTGCAGAAATGGCTAATTGCGTAATTTCTTGAAAAAAGAGATGACCAGAACAATGTTCTTTTAAAAGGGCTTTTTCATCAGTCAATTTCGCGGCAAAAAATCGATTAAGTGGATTATTTAATTCGGCATTTGGACGAGTAATGACCACGACATGCGCTAGATTAAATAATTCTTGCCAACGAAACCATGTTGTTAATTCATTAAACGCATCGCTACCAATAAATAAAAGCAATGGTGTGTTTGGGTAATCATGGCGTAAAGCTGTTAATGTATCGAATGTGTAAGACTTTCCAGCGCGTTGCAGTTCTTGTGCATCGACAATGAAATCGGTTTGATTTTGTGTTGCTAATTGCAACATTTCTAGACGTTGCGTTGCTGTTCCTGCTGGTTGTTCACGATGAGCAGGACGAGCGCAAGGAATTAAACGAACGTGGTCAAGCTCAAATAATTCCTTAAGTTCTAACGCTGAACGCAAATGCCCGTAATGAACGGGGTCGAATGTACCGCCGAAGATGCCAATCATGAGGCGAGTAAATTTTTTGAATACGCTAGCGTGTTATGAACAATTTTAATCAGCTCAGGTGTTAAATCACGCACTTCAGCGAAAACGGATTCTAATTCATCGTCAATATATTCATGCACAATTTCGTTGCGTAAATCATTTAAATCACGCATCACGTCAATGCTTTCAAATAATTTCCGTTTATGTGCTTTGTTGATAGTGTCAATTAACGTGCCTTGTGTTTCAAATTCGGCGGCATCAATCGCGCGAAAAACTTTGCGAACTACAAAATCAATTGTGCGTGAAAAACGACTACACAAATTTTCGTAATGGTTAATAGTTTCAATATCGAGCAGCGCGTTTAAATCAATTTGCGCCACTTGTTCAAAAGAATAACTAAGCCAAAAAAGTTGTTTTTCAAGCAATGTGATTTGAGTTTGTAAATTTTCGATGCTCATAAACTTATCGCTGTTGGAAAAATCATTCTGACAAATGGTGTTTCAAGTTCACCCGAATCTAAAACTAAATCAATTTTTTGTTCACCAAATTTATCGCAAAATTGACGTTTCACTTTTCGCAAAGCAGATTTTGTTAAATGTTTTGAAAAAATTAACACGTCAATATCGCCACCTTTTTTACTGTCATCAACGCGACTACCAAATAAAAAGACTTGTGCGTTTTGGTCAAAAGTTTGGATGGCAGATTTCAATGTTTCGCGTTCTGCGTTCGTTAGTCGCATGAGTTATCTTTTAATTGCTGAACTGCAACTCAGGATAAACTTTTTGCGCCCAATTTATCGCACCATCTCTAGCTTGTTTCAAAGCAGGTACATCTTCAATCGCATTTATTTTTTTCATAAATTGATGTGTTTTTGCCATATCTTTTGAAAACCGATAAGTGTTTGCATAACAAGCAACCGCTTTGCGTTCATCTCCACTCAACGCAAACACATCGCCTAAATTCGACCACGCCGCCGCTCTGTCTGGTGCTAACAATAAAGTTGCAATCAACATTTGTTGAGCAAGTTCTAAATTTTTTTGTTTCAAATAGGCAAAACCCAAATTGTTGGCAATTTCAACATCGGAAGCATCTAAACGATGAGCTTCAGAAAATTTCGCCACCGCGCCATCAATATCTTGTTTGTTTAATAGCGCGTGACCTTCATCGTTAATTTTGCGGGCGGCTTTTTTGTTGCCTTTTTTAGGTTTGGGAGAAGATTCAATTTTGAGTTTTGCTTCTTGGATTTCAGATTCGTGACCAACGCCGCCATTATCCACAGCGGAATCAAGCATCTGCATTACGGACGATTTTGTTGCTGACGTATTTTGAACGATGGCTACTGTTTCATTTTTGACAGCGGGAAGTTGTGCGCCCTGTTTTTCTTCGTATTCTTTACCATTGAAAACGTACAGGCTATTTTTTGCTGGAACAACTTTGTCATTTATTTCTTCAGTTCCTTTTTTTGTTACTAACAAATCAGGGTATTCTTTTTGGCTTTCAATTATGGATATAACTCCTTTGTAAGCTGCTTTTTTACTAGAATTATTTTCATCATAAAAACCAGAGTTATCTAATCCAGTTGCTATAGAGCCAATGTAATGCCAATCATTTTTTGAAAATAAAAATAAATTACTCCAGTTATCTTCCACGCCAAAATGAACATCGCTATTTTCGAGCAAAAATACTGTTTTACTCTCAGAAAGATGTAACGATTTAGTCTGTGTAATACTCGGTACATCTCCATAAGCTCCAAACTCTCCAAAATCAGACTGTTTAGACAAAATTTGCCACCAATCTTTTTCCTTTTGGTATGTTGCTATTCCAATTTTAACTCCACAAGCATGACAATCGTCGAACAGTCCATTTTCAGATGTTTTTGTGAATATGACATGAAAATTGTCGTTTCCATTTTTAAAGGATTGTTCAAACCAAATTTTGGTGTGACTGTCTTTTGCTAATTCTTTTAAAAATCGAGTACGAAGTACATTTAAATCACGACTACTAAAAAACTCGTATTTTTCATTGAGAAAACGGTAAGTTTCTTGCGTTTTAGTTTCAGTAACATTGAAAGTAAGGATTAAATCAGGATGTTCATAATTTGTGTTTGTGTGAGCTTCTGATATTTCGTTATCAAAAATACTCAAATATGAATACTCTTTTTCAACCTGCCATGTATCGCCTTTTTTCACAAAAACAACAGAACTTAATAAAATGTTTTCTGGATAACTAACCGAAGTTGAAGTCAGCACAATGTGCTTTGTATTTCCATCTTGCGTAAATTCTTTTGATTCGAGAATTTTTACTGTTCCTGTTTTACCTGCAAATTTCTCATAATTTTCTAAATTGCTAGGCGGATCGATATTTTCCCAAGATGCCGTTTTTGTATTCGCATCATAATTACTAAACAAAATTTCAAGAGCTTTGCCATCATCAAAAGCTCCCGTAATCATTCGATTTTCTTCTGCTTTATCACACGCCATTTTGACCAAGGCAGTAACGTCCGAATTATCTGTTGGCAACGTCAACGTTTCGGAAGCAAACTTTTCTTGGCTTGTACCGTCTTGGCGATATTTCACACCTTCTTCTGCAACGAAACGGCTCTCACAATTCGTGTCGGCATTTTGAATCACATAACTGTCAGTCAAATCTCTGACCATGTTAAAACTCACCCAGCCGCTACGATCTCGTTTAATTGTGTTGGTGTCGAGGTAAAATTTCGCCGCTTTTTTATCCGCGCCAACGGCTGTAAAGCCTGCGAACTTTTCTTCTTGTTTATCGCAAGCGATGAGCATAAACACCAACGACATGGCTACTGCAAAAGATTTGAATTTCATTTTTCTACTTGTCTGGTGTTTCGTTCGATGGCGAGGAGTACGAGAATCAAGCTAAATAAAGCAATCAAGGTCACTGCACCAAAAACAAACGCGGCAAAATAGGTTTGTTGCAATCGACGTTCAGCTTTGGCGGAGCGTTCTTCTTCCAATTTCTTAAACTTCAATTGCTTGTACTTGTTGATTGCGTCAACAAATGGCAGTTTTAACTTGTCGGATTCGGTGACTGTTGCCGCCATTTCGTCGATAAAATTCTGTTGAGCATCGAGCGGCAAAACATCTAACCAACCGTTAAGCACTTTGATGTTTTCAGGTTCGTTAAAATGCTTTTGTAAAACAAACGGCAATTTCACGGATGGCAGAAGATTTAAGTTTGTTGGTGATGGCGAAGAATAGGCTGAAGTTGTATTTTCAACAACGGGCGGTTTTATTGCGTCAGTCACTTCAAAGGCTGTGACTTGGGTATTGATGCCTTTAGAAAAATCAACAAACAACATTCCAACAATACCGACGCTAATTAAAATACAGAAAATGATTAGTATGGCAAACACGCGGGTTAAACCAAATAAAAACTTTTTTTCAAACTTGTCTATAACTTTCATATTATTTTTCCGCCTTCTTTGGCTTAAAACTATTTGTTATGACACAAAAATCCAAAAGCAATAATCACAACTACGCCCGAATATGCCCATCACCCAACACAATATATTTAAGTGATGTTAAGCCTTTCAAGCCAACAGGACCTCTTGCATGTAATTTGTCGGTGCTAATACCAATTTCTGCGCCCAAACCATATTCAAAACCATCCGCAAAGCGTGTCGAGGCATTCACCATCACCGAACTCGAATCAACTTCACGCAAAAAACGTCGCGCTAATGTGTAATCTTCCGTCACAATCGCTTCGGTGTGTTGCGAGCTGTATTGATGAATATGATTCATCGCTTCATCGATGCCGCTTACGATTTTTATCGACAAAATTGGCGCAAGATATTCGGTATGCCAATCTTCTTCCGTGGCGCGGATGCAATCAGCAAGTAATGAACAGGTTTTTGCACAACCGCGTAATTCAACCCCTTTTGAATGATAAATTTTTGCCAATTCAGGTAATACTTTCGGTGCAATATTTTCTGCAACCAGCAATGTTTCCATCGCATTGCAAACGCCGTAGCGGTGTGTTTTCGCATTCACAGCGATACGAATGGCTTTGTTTAAATCGGCTTTATCATCAATATAAACATGGCAAATGCCATCTAAATGTTTAATGACTGGAATCGTCGCTTCATTGCTAATACGTTCGATTAAACTTTTCCCGCCGCGTGGCACAATTACATCAACAAACTGTTTCATCGTAATCAATTCACCAACTGCCGCGCGGTCTGTGGTTTCAACAATTTGCACCGCTGCTTCAGGCAATTCGGCTTCAATCAAACCTTGACGCACACACGCCGCAATCGCTTGATTAGAGTGAATCGCCTCCGACCCGCCACGCAAAATACACGCGTTGCCCGATTTCAAACATAGTGCCGCCGCATCAACGGTAACATTTGGGCGAGATTCATAAATAATCCCAATCACACCAAGCGGCACACGCATTTGTCCGACTTGAATACCGCTTGGACAATAACTTAAATCGGTGATTTCACCCACTGGGTCAGGCAACGACGCAACTTGAATTAACCCATCAATCATGGCGCGAATGCCTTTTGGCGTAAGCGTTAATCTGTCTAACGCGGCATCGTCTAAACCATTTTCTTTACCGGCAATTAAATCTTTTTTGTTTTCTTCAATTAAATCGTTTTGTTTATCTTGCAACGCATTTGCAATGGCAATTAACGCACGATTTTTATAGTTCGTTTCAACGTGACTTAGGATGCGCGCGGCTTCTTTGGCTTTTTGTCCTAAGGTTTGCATATAATTTTCAATATTCATTTTCTCATCCACATTAAAAAATAATCCCTGTCATTTTACATAAAAGCAATCCACCACCGGCAAAAATTCCTGCTAAAACATCATCAAGCATAATACCAAAGCCGCCTGTTACATGTTTATCAATCCATTTAATGGGGAACGGTTTCAAAATATCAAAGAAACGAAATAGCACAAATCCTAATAAAGCCGCCTGCCAGCTAAACGGTACAAACCATAGCGTAATCAAATAACCGGCAATTTCATCCCAAACAATGCCATTAAAATCATGTTCACCAAGCAAATTCGCCGCTTCGTCACAAATTTTAATTCCGATTAACGTCACGATTATTGTAAGCAGGCTGTAAAGCAAAAATGGTGTTTGCGCGAATAACAAATACATGGGAATTGCCGCCACTGTGCCACAAGTTCCCGGTGCTTTTTTAACGAGTCCTGAACCAAAACCGAAAGCTAAAAATAAAATTGGATTTTTTAAAATTTGAATCAGCGAGAGTTGATTTTTGCCGTAATGCTCAAGAAAAATGTTCATAACCTTTTGCGGTGAATGTTTCAATGTGACCGGATTTTTTTAAACGTAAGCCTAATTCTGCTTCGATAATACCGATGAGTGTGCAATTTTCAGGAACGCGATGTGCGTGTTGTGTAGGAACGGTAAAACATAATTCGTAATCATCACCTGCAATGAGTGGCATAAATGTATCACCTGTCTTTTCAAGGTAATGTTTAACCTCGTCTGAAAGCGGTAATTTTTCCCATTCCAAACAGGCACCAACATGACTTTGTTTTAAAATATGTCCTAAATCACTGACTAAACCATCTGAAATATCAATACATGCACTGGCAATGCCGCGTAACGCTAAACCCGTTTCAATGCGTGGCAATGGCTCGTGAAAACGGAGGAGGGCATTTTCTGCGTTGCAAGCATAGCCTTGTTTCATTTTTAACCCTAATCCCGCTTCGCCCAATAAGCCAGTCATGTAAATTAAATCACCAACTTGCGCGGTAGAGCGTTTTAATGATTGACCACACGGTACTAATCCCATGGCTTGCACTGTTAATGTTAAAGCCCCTTTTGTAGTATCGCCGCCAATTAAATCAACGCTATAACGTCGTGCTAAATTTAAAAAACCTTTTGAAAATTCACTTAACCATGCTTCATTAACATTCGGTAGCGTCAATGCTAATGTAACGGCTAACGGTTTTGCACCCATTGCCGCCAAATCACTTAAATTGACGGCTAATAATTTATGTCCTAATTGCGCGGGATTGGCATCGGCGAAAAAATGTACACCTTCAACCATCGTGTCTGTGGTTATGGCAAGTTTGTAGCCATTAGGAATTGACAGCAATGCACAATCGTCACCAATCCCTAATTGTGTTTCAGGATTAGGTGACGCAGATGTTTTAAAGAAAGTATCGATTAAAGAAAACTCAGAAAGCATAGAATCCCTGTAAATTAACGAGTTGTGATGCTCATTTCACGTCTGACAACCCTAAAAACACTTTTGCCACGATTTTCTTGCGCTTTCCATGAGACATTGTTAATTTGAACCTCGCTCCCCGTGTAAACACCAAAGGATGCAATAATCCTTGCGTCTTCAATATTTTTCATATTTGCAATTAACTCTGCTAATTCGGCGCGATACACATCCGCTTCAATCATTAGCTTACTCAACGTGTGATGCAATTTTTCCAAGGTTTCGTCGTTTCTTTTTTCGGGATGTTTTTCGAGAAATGCCAAAACGGTTTTAATGTCATTTTGACTTTTGGTATTTAGCGCAAATGCGTTTTTTATTTCTGCAGCACGTTTTTGAACATAAGGATTCGTACCGACTTGAATGCGTGTTTTCATGCCGGCACTTGAACCGATAAGCGTGGCTTTTACTAATGCCATTGCCCACGTTATCCCACCGATGACAGCTGATTTTGTTCCTCCCATTTTGCTGCCAATGACGATTTTGTTTTGTGCCATTAGATGATTATTCATTGAATGTTTTTCAATCACGATGTCAAGCCCTGCTTCAATGACAAAATTTTCAGCATATCCAATACAGACCGAACCGCGTGTAATGATTTTTGCCGCATGTTCTTCGTCTTTTTGAAGTTCTGTTTTGCTATAGCCTTGAAGACCGCCTTTTACAATCACACCGCCGCCCGCAAGCAATTCGGTATTTCCTGTGACACTTCCTTTAATGACCAAATTTCCCATGCACTCAATTTTTGAATTAAAAACGTTACCGTCGATTGTAATATCTTCGAGCGCAAATATTTTCATGCCTTCTTTAACATCGCCATTTACGACAACTGAGCCATTAAAACGAATATTTCCTGATAATAAATCGACGCGTTTTACAGTTAAAACGGGTAGGACAATCATACCATGCGGTACTAAAACCGGTTGCCCTGTAATGGTTGAGATGAGTTGATTTTCATTTTCCGGATTGACGCAAACGCCTTTTTGATCACCAGAAAAAGGAATCTCTGCTCCCCCAGTGGGTTTGACAATTTTGCCTAAAACATTACGTCCTTCTTCGCCTTTTACAGGAGGGATTCGATGAACTAAGACCGCATCTTTATGCACAACGACAATGTCACCTAATTCGCGATAATCAACAATGCCATCTTCGTTTACCAGCGGTTTGCGTTCATGTAATTCGAGTTCGGGAATTAAATTTACAAATTGTGTATCGACGCCATTGATCGGTTCAAATCCTTGTGCAATAACAAATTCAAAAACCTGTTCTTTTGCTAAAACAGCTTCAATTTCTTCTGTTGAGACGACACCCCAAACAATCCCTTTTTCTTGTAGTAAATTTTGTATATCAAAAAGTGTAACACGCTTACCGCCGAAATTGGGAGTTAAGGTCAAATAGGCTTGCATTTGGTCCTCAGAAAGGGTGATTTCACATGTCGCATCACGTTGTTCGCCAATTTCGAATTCAAAACGCTCACTGCTAGTATTGTGATAGCGATAAATTAAATCGGATACTAAATAATCGTTAATGAATAAATGTGAAAGATGTTTTTTTTCTAAACGATCTTTAACAATTTGTGCAGATAATTCAATTTTGTCATCGCATGGGACAACAACTGCAAATAATTTGTGACTGTTTGAATTTAATTTGAAATCCAGCCCATTTTCTATTCCATCAATCATAATGCAATACCATGTGTTATTTTTATTAAAATTCTTCATTGTAAGAATTTTTCAATAAATTGTCGGAACTACGTCACAGAAATGGAATTTCAATTCTTTAACATAAGAAATAATGTTGATAAGGGATTTTTAATTAAAGTTTAGATGGCTTATGCCGATACCGACAAAGCGGTTCTTTAGCATTTAAAAAGTCCGTCAGTTAAGGTAGCGAGATTACTTACACTTATCAATTGAGGTAAACGATTATGACAACTTCAACAATTAGTTCGCCAGCAGCATCATTCTTAACGCAAAACATTCAAAGTGTTAATACACAATCGAAAACGAATAATGATAAAGAGAATTCAGGGGCATTAGGCATTACTGCTATTAACACTGCTGGTTCATTTTTACAAAATGTTATACAGTCTCTACAAGGTTTGGGCTTAAATGTTTCCGGTGTTGGTAGCACACAAACTGCGGCAGTCACAGGTTCATCCTCTGCAACATCATCGAATACAAGTAAAGCCTTGCAAACTTTTTTGTATGATTTATACAAGGTTTTAAATCAGGGGCGTTCTGAACAAACATCCTCTGATAGCACGAGCTCTGATGATTACAATAGTTCGCAGGTTGCAAATGTACAAAACACATACAACGACCCTAATGCAAACTTGCAAAATTTAATCAATTCGCTTGGCGATAAAACAAACAGTAACACTGGAAAAAATGCCACATTACAAACTGATTTTGCTAATCTTGTCCAATCATTGGGTGGTTCAACGTCGTCTTCAACAACGACTAATTTGCAAAGCTTTTTAAAACAATTATCAGCAAATACCGGAAATGGTAATTCGCTAGTAGGCGGTTTAGGTTCTCTTTTCTCGGCAGTTGCTTAAATTCACGAAAATTAACATCCTTCCTAAGCTCTCAATTGGAAGGATGTTGATGCACAACAAATAGCTTCTATCTAAAACCACGTTACAATAGGCTACTTTTTAGCCTCTATTCTTCAAAATTCAACTATGCAATACCGCGATTTACGCGATTTTATTCAGCAACTCGAAAAACAAGGCGAACTCAAACGCACCAATTATCAAGCCGATCCTTATTTAGAAATCACCGAAATTTGTGATCGCACGCTCAAGCAACAGGGCGCAGCATTATTGTTTGAACGTCCGAAAGGTTATAACGTGCCGTTGCTTGGCAATTTATTTGGTACACCGCACCGCGTCGCAATGGGCATGGGTGCAGATTCACTAAGTGCCTTGCGCGAAATAGGACATTTACTGGCATATCTAAAAGAACCGGAACCGCCTAAGGGTTTTCGTGACGCTATGGAAAAGATCCCTGTGTTCAAGCAGGTGTTAAATATGTCGCCAAAAATTATAAAAAATCCGCCGTGTCAGGAAAATGTGTTGCGTGGCGATGAAATAGATTTAGGACGTTATCCGATTCAACATTGCTGGCCAGGTGATGTTGCGCCGCTGATTACTTGGGCATTGGTGATTACCAAAGGTCCAAATAAAGAGCGGCAGAATATGGGCGTTTATCGGCAACAAGTATTGGGAAAAAATAAAACGATTATGCGCTGGCTTGCACATCGTGGTGGCGCGTTGGATTTTAAAGAATGGCAGGACGTACATCCGAATGAACCGTTCCCCGTTACGGTGGTTTTGGGGGCTGACCCTGCGACGATTTTAGCGGCTGTCACGCCTGTTCCTGATTCGCTTTCAGAATATGCGTTTGCTGGTTTATTGCGCGGCAGTAAAACCGAACTTGCCGATTGTTTGAGTAATAATTTACAAGTGCCTGCCAGTGCGGAAATTGTTTTAGAAGGTTTTATTTATCCCAATGAAACCGCACCCGAAGGTCCTTATGGCGATCATACCGGTTATTACAACGAAGTAAGTGATTTTCCAGTATTTACGATTGAAACCATTACTGAGCGTACCAATCCGATTTATCACAGCACTTACACTGGTCGTCCACCTGACGAACCTGCAATTTTAGGCGTGGCGTTAAACGAAGTGTTTATCCCGATTTTGCAAAAACAGTTTCCTGAAATTATTGATTTCTATTTGCCACCCGAAGGCTGTTCATATCGCATGGCAGTGATTAGTATGAAAAAACAATATGCCGGTCACGCTAAACGGGTGATGCTCGGAACGTGGTCATTTTTGCGGCAATTCATGTACACAAAATTTGTAATTGTCGTGGATGACGATATTAACGTGCGGGATTGGCAGGATGTGATTTGGGCAATTACTACACGCATGGATCCAGCGCGAGATTTAACGATTTTAGAAAATACGCCGATTGATTATTTAGATTTTGCCTCGCCTGTTTCGGGATTAGGTTCAAAAGTGGGCTTTGATGCCACGAATAAATGGGCTGGCGAAACCAATCGAGAGTGGGGCAGAACGATTACCATGTCCCCAGACATTATTCAGCGGGTGAATGAGATTTGGGATATGTTGTAATCAAAAAAAACGCCCCTTAAAAAGTTAAGGGGCGTTTTTTATTTTAAAGGAAAGTCAATCAAAACGACTCACTTCACCTCAAATGTGAATTTATGCCACAAGCGCAAAGTTCGCCGCAACAAAGTCGCCTGAACTTAGTGAAGTAACACCTGTTAATGTGACCAAATCCGTGACGGTTGTCGAACTCGCTGCAAGTGTCGTTCCACCTGTAGCCATATTGACTGCTGAGACGTGACCAAGTGTGCCATCAGACCATACGACGAGAATATCATCATTTGCTGTTACCGCACTTGCAAAGGTCAAGGCTCTTGTACCACCTGTTTCGATTGCGGTTTGAACAGCGGCGGCATTGGTAAATGTTGTGCCTACAAGTTCGATAATGTTATTGCCCGCCGCTAGTGTAGTTGCTGCACTCGCAGCCGTTACTGCAAGCGTAGAACTGGTTGTAACAGCTACGGCATTACCATCTTTTAGTGCAGAGATGTAACCCGTTGTTCCGCTCGTACCAGCATATCCCGTAAGTGAAATGCTTAACACGTCACCACCTGTGCCTCTTGTAAAATCGGTAATCACATCAATTCCATTCAAAGTGGTTGCAAGTAGTTTAAATGTGTCAGCACCGCTACCACCCGTTAAACTATCAACACCAACACCACCTGTGATCGTATCATTGCCAGAACCACCCGTAATGGTATCTGCTCCCGTACCGCCTGTGATTGATACTGTGCCTGTGCCTGCATAAGTGACATTATTTGCGTAATCGCCTAATGTTACAGTATCTGCGCCACCGCCACCATTGATAGTCACCACAGCCGCTGCGCCGCTGAAAGTAAGCGCATCTACGCCAGAAGTACCTGTGATTGAAGTAAAGCCTGCTGTGCCAAAATCCGCACCTAATGTACCACTCGAAGATGTACCGCCAAAGGCTAACGTTGTAAAACCTGTAACATGGGCAAAATCACCAGAAACTAGTCCAGATGTTGCTGTGAAACTCAATGTATCGCCTGTATTACCACCACCGTTAATCGTTGCCGCAGCTAAAATATCTGTGTGATTTGCAACGATCACCGTATCTGCACCAGCCCCTGCAGTGATGCTATCAGCACCACCTGCACCGCTAATGGTATCTGCACCAGAACTGCCTGTGATGGTATCTGCTAACGTGCTACTACCTGTGATATTTACAGCTGATTTGCCTGCGGTAATCACCGTTGATGCGGTTAGCCCTGTGACAGTTCCTGAGGTTTCAATACCTGCAGTGCTTGAAGAAGGTGAACTTCCTATCTTGGTTACATAGCCTTTTGTATCACGAATCCATGAAAGCGCATCTGCACTTAATACAGCCACTTGTGTTTGAGTAAATGATTCAAGTTGTCCTGCATCGGTTGCGCTTAATGCCGCAAGTTGTGCAGTTGTAATAGCAGGCACTGCACTAGTCGTCAAAGAATGAATCGCACCTGTGCTAAGACCAGCTGTTAAACCTTTAAATGTGGCTGGTTTCATTTCGGCAATGACGCTACTGGTTAAAGCTGCGGCTTGGGTTGATGTTAAACCACCGATTTGAGTTGTTGAGGATGATAAAGATGGAGACTGATCTGCGGTTAATGCTGCAATATGCGCCGTATCAAATCCTAGTAAGTTTAAACTTTTAACTGCTTTCGGGTCTAGCACAGCAATAGCGGCTGTTGAGAGAGTCGCTGCTTGAGCAGATGATAGTTTAGCAACTTGTGGTTGCAATAATGCAGCGGCTTGGTCTGCACCAAAAGAGGGTAATTGACCTGCTGCCGTTGTTGTCAAAACTGCCATTTGATTAGGTGTGAGAGCCGCGATTTGATCTGCTGACATGGAGGCAAACGCGGCAGCTTTAAGCGAAGGCACAGCTGCTGTTGTAATGGCTTTTAATGTGGCTGGTTGTAATGCTACAACGTCATCAGAGGTTAGATTTGCAACTTGTGTTGCAGACAATGCTTTGGCTTGTACTGGGGTTAAAGCCGCCGCTTGATCTGAAGTTAATAGAGCAATTTGTGCTGAATCTAAACCAAGAATATTTTTTGCAGTTAAACCAGGAATCGATTGTGGGTCGATAGCAATTAACGATGCTGAGGCAATGGCGTGTACTTGTGCAGATGTTAATGCCGACATCGCTTGAGGTGTTAATAATGACGCGCCAGTTGAATCGATAGCCGCTATAGATGTTGTGCTTAAATAACCAAATTGTGCAGGTTTTAATGCCGCAAGTTGCCCATCACCTACCAAATAAGAGAGTGTTAACCCCGCCATATTCGTTTTATTAAAGCCGGCAATTGCGGGAAGACTTAATACGGCTACATCATCTGGTGTTAATGCCGCCACTTTTGCAGAAGTTAACGCGCCAATTTGTGCGGCTGTAATGGCGGGAGCTTGATCGATAGTAATTGCAGCCAATTGCGCCGTGGTTAATGCACCAAATGTTTTAGCCGGAAGTGCAGACAAAAATGTGTTGCTTAGTGTTGCCACAATTTCTGTTGGTAACAGCGCTATAGATTTAGAAGAAAACGAAGCGGCTTGAGTCGTTGTCAAAGCGGCAATTTGATCAGCTGTTAAACCAAGCGCTTGCGCAGAACCAATAGCACCAATTTGGGCAGGCGTTAAAGCGGCAATTTCGGTTGGCGTTAACAACGCCATACTGTCTGAGGTTAATAAGTTAATTTTTAACCCTGCCAATCCACCAGGTGTTTTTGCAGTGCCAATAGAGAATGCGCCTAAGTGATCGCTATCTAGAGCAATCAATTGGCTTTTAGTCAATGCTGTCACTTGATCGGATGTCAATGCTGTGATTTGGGTTGGCGTAAATCCGTTCAACTGGTCAGTCGTCAACGCTACAATTTCTGCTGTTGTCAAACCTGGAATTGCTTTTGATGAAATGCCTGCTAAAGCTCCGGGATCGATATTTTTCAATTGGCTGACGGGCAAAGAAGTGATGTTTTTAACGGTTAATGTTGCTAATAAATCGGCTGTCAATCCTGCCGCTTGCGTTTTTGTCAGCACTGCAAAATCAGCACTGGTAAATTTTGCAAACTGGGCGGGTGTAACTGTACTAATATCTGTTGTTGCAGCAAGTGCAAATGTTGCGGTAGCCATTTTTAAATCCTCAATATGAAAAATGAAATGTTATGATGCTCGTTCGTGTATGTATCGGCAAAATAAAGCAGATCTTTACTTTTGTTGTTTTCATAAATAGTACGCCACAAACTAAATTGAGCGTAAGTATATATAACTTTGAAATTGTTTAACTCTCAAATTGCCAAAAATGTGATAGTTTTCACAGTTTCGATGTTGGTATTAGGAAGTTTATATCATCACTAACCAACTTGAATTTCTCTCGTCCAAGAAATTGATACGCGTGGTTCTAACCATTGCTGTAAAAAATCTAAAAAACAACGCACTTTTGCAGATAAATATTTACGATGCGGATAAACAGCATGAATATCGAGTGGTGGCAGAGCATAATTTTCTAGCACTGTTTTCAACTTTCCTTTCTCAATGTCACGCCGCACCACATAAGTAGCCAAAACAACTAAGCCTAATCCGTTGATTGCCGCTACACGATTAGCTTCTGCAACATTGGATTGCATTCTGCCCGTTACGTTAATAGTTGTGTAACCAGTGTCAGTTTTAAATTTCCATTTGTCATGCGGCGCACTTGCCCAATTTACTAAGCAGCTATGATTGATTAAATCTTCTGGTGTTTGCGGCACGCCATGTTGTGCCAAATAATCTGGCGACCCACAAACAATCATTGACGAACTGGCTAATTTTCGCGCCACCATGCTGGTGTCATCCAAATCGCCCAAATAAATCGCAATATCAATACCATCATCAATCAAATCGCCATGACTGCTTTGTAAAATCATTTCGACTGTTAAATCAGGGTATATTTTTAAAAATTCAGCTACTGCGCGTGTGATATGCGTTGCACCAATAACTGGTGGCGCACTGATTTTTAATGTACCGCGCGGCTCTGTTTGCAAATGCGTAATAGCAGATTCCATGTCTTCAATATCGAGCAAGACTTGCGAACAGCGTTCTAAATATGACAGTCCCATATCCGTTAGGCTTAAACTGCGGGTCGTACGGTTAAATAAACGAGTTCTTAGATCAGCTTCAAGGTGCATGATATGTTTAGTTGCCATCGCGCGAGAAATCCCTAATTCACGTGCGCCACCGACGAAACTGCCGGCTTTCGCGACCCGCTCAAACACTTTCATGCTGGTTAATTTGTCCATTCTTTTTTCTCATATCGTTTTTGTAATGGCTTACATTTTTGCCATTACACCTCATTAAAACTACCTATTGCGGCTGATTATAACGGATTTTTCATGTAGCCATTATGACGCGAAATTGTATTCCATTACCATTATGCGTGTTCAATGGTTATAATTACAACCAACAGGTTTTGCGTATCCGGATCCATTATTCAATTTGTTCTAATTCTTTCATATTTAACGCTATTATTTTGATGACACATTTTTTATGTTCTATGCGTAACACGTTATTTAACAATGTTTTTTTAGCGGTTACTTGCAGTCTTTTCGTTAAGCGTAAGGATTGCGTTCACGCATGAAAAAAAAATCCCGTTTGCTTTCTCGTTTTTTGTTACTTTACACCCTTGTTGGGTCAGTGACGGTTGCGGCTGTTATCTTTAAATTGGTTAAAGATGAAGTGCAATCTTCGCGTTATCAAGCACATTATTTATCTGAAATCAGTAAACAACTTAGCTTTAAACTCGAAAACAAAGCCAGTACCTCAATACGTTATCCCAACCACGGTCCTTACGATCAACGATTAGGTTATACGTTGCTTTCAGATCAAATCGATCGATTGCAAAAAACGGGATTTGAAATTTCCGCTCAAGCAAGCGCGTCACCAATGATGATGCAATTGATGGATGATTACGGTTTATTTCCCCTCTATCATGAAAAAAATCAAGCCGGTTTGCGATTAGTCGATGGTGAAAATCAACCCCTATTTGCTGCGGTTTATCCGACGTATGGTTATCCGAATTTCGATGCCATTCCACCCGTCGTTTTGCATACATTATTGTTCATTGAAAATAGGGAATTGCTTGACGAAAATCGTAAAAGTGTGAATCCCGCAGTTGAATGGGAGCGTTTAGGCTTTGCTGTGTTACAAATGATGGCAAAAAAATTAGGCGCAGATATAAATGTTCCCGGTGGTAGCACGTTAGCAACGCAATTAGAAAAATATCGCCATTCGCCCAACGGTTATACGGAATCAATTGTTGAAAAAGTACGGCAAATGGCAAGTGCGTCAATTCGTGCGTATTTGTTGGGTATCGACACACGCCAAATGCGCCGGCAAATCGCGTTGGCGTATTTGAATACCATGCCGCTGGCTGCTTCTGAAAAATCCGGCGAAGTTCACGGATTAGGCGATGGTTTAGTCTCTTGGTTTGGCGCAGACTTTAAAGAAACAAATAAACTCCTTGCTACCGAAGCATTGCAAACATTAACGCCAAGCCCTGAACAAGCCAAAGCCTATCGCCAAGTTTTAAGTGTTTTATTATCGCAACGTCGTCCGACTTATTTACTTGGTGCAGGTTATGATGCACTGCAATCGTTGACCGACAGCTATTTACGATTACTTGCTACGCAAGGCGTTATTTCACCAGCATTACGCGATGCGGCGTTGGCGGTTAAAATCGAACTTGTGCCGAAAACCAGTACGCATTATCTATTTGTCACAGAACAAAAAACCCAGAACGTGCTTCGTGCACGTTTAGCACAATTGTTAGGCATTAAAACCAATTACGATTTAGACCGTTTGGATTTAACAGTAAAAACTACGCTCGACTACGGTATTCAACAAGAAGTTACCGCTGCATTACGAAAACTCAGCGATCCGGCTAATGCTCGTGCGGCAGGTTTATTCGGCGAACGCATGTTAAATGCGAACACACAACTAAATTCAATTGTTTACAGTCTGATGTTGTTTGAGCGTAGTGATAAAGGAAATTTATTGCGCGTGCAAACCGATAATTATGACCAACCGCTCGATATTAACGAAGGTATTCGTTTGGATTTAGGGTCAACGGCGAAATTACGAACACTCGTGCATTATTTGGAATTGATTGCCGAAATTTACCAAACTTATCAAGGGCAAACGCCGCAGGTGTTGGCAAAAGTTCAGTTGCATCCGCGTGACTTTTTATCTGCGTGGGTTATTGAGCAACTTCGCGCCAAACCTAAAATAAGTTTGGAAGATATTTTAAATCAAGCCTTAGAACGTAAGTATTCTGCCAGCCCAGGAGAGTATTTTTATACGGGCGGCGGGATGCACCATTTTAATAATTTTAGCGAAGACGATGATTACCGAATTCTGTCGGTACGGGACGCATTGCGAAATTCGGTGAATTTGGTGTTTATTCGCATGATGCGTGATTTGACGTATCATCATTTATATAAACCCGAAGGCATTGCCCGTTGGCTTGAAAATCCCGATGACGACAAACGCCAAGAATATTTAGCGCGTTTTGCTGACCGCGAAGGTTTAGTTTATTTACGTCGTTTTTATGCGCGATATAAAGGCAAAAGTACCGACGATAATTTAGAAACACTCACGCAACAAGTGTATCCAAAACCGTCGCGCTTAACGATGCTTTATGAGGCAATTTATCCCGAACGCGATAGAGCCGCATTAGAAAGTTATTTGAAAGAGCATATTCCAGCGTCTGTGTTGGCGAACGAAAATATCGATAATTTGTTTTATAAATACACGCCTGATAATTTCGACTTGCAGGACCAAGGCTATATTACCAAAGGGCATCCACTCGAATTGTGGATGGTGCGCTATTTATCAGAGCATCCGAATGCCACGCGCGATGAAGTAATTGCCGCCAGTTCTGAACAACGTCAAGATGTTTATCGTTGGCTGTTTAAACATACACATCGTTTCGCGCAACAACGCCGCATTATGACGTTGCTTGAAGATGATGCCTTTAAACAAATTCATGCGGCATGGGAACGTGTCGGTTATCCGTTCGCGTCGCTCACGCCATCTTATGCAACATCAATTGGTGCGTCAGGAGATAGACCAGCGGCATTAGCAGAATTGATGGGGATTATCAGTAATAACGGTGTGAGATTGCCGGCGGTGCGTTTTTCAAATTTGCATTACGCGCAATCAACGCCTTACGAAACCATTTTGGATAAAACACTTGAAAGTGGACAACAAGTGTTAGCACCCGAAGTAGCCCATGCTGCGCGAAGTGCATTATTAGGGGTTGTGGCAAATGGTACGGCGGGAAGTTTGAATGGCGTTTATAAAGATGCGACTGGCAAACTTTTAGCTGTTGGTGGAAAAACTGGAACAGGCGACCATCGTAAAGAAAAATGGGGCGCAGGTGGACAATTGATTGAATCAAAATTTATCAGTCGTGCGGCAACGTTTACTTTCTTTTTGGGCGATAAATTTTTTGGCGTAATTACCGCTTATGTTGCAGGTGAAAATGCGGAAAGCTATCACTTTACCAGTTCATTACCGGTTCATATTTTGAAATTTTTAGAACCAACGTTGACACCATTATTAAATAAAGCGGCCAACACACCTGTTCAGTCGATCGTTTCCGTGCCATCTAGCACACCCGTTGTTGCGCCATAATGGGAAAAGCATCGCTTGATTTTTATGTTATGCTACATGCTTGATTTTCTTTCTATTGACCCACGAATTTAATGAGAACACGCCTTAAAATTTGCGGTTTTACCGAAGTTGAAACCGCTGTTTATGCCGCGCATTTAGGTGTTGATGCGATTGGTTTAGTTTTTTACGCCAAAAGTCCGCGTCACGTCACAATTGAAAAAGCCATTGAAATTACAAAAGCTCTGCCACCATTTACCACGGTGGTGGGTTTGTTTGTGAACGCGCCAGAAGCTGAAATCCGAAACGTGATTGAACAAGTGCCTCTCGATTATTTGCAATTTCACGGCGATGAACCTGCCGCAGACTGCCGTATTTATGGCAAACGTTATATTAAAGCTGTGAGCATGAAAAAAGGGCTAGATTTTGAAAAACTAAACGCGGAATATTACGACGCAAAAGGCTTGCTTTTAGATGCGTATCATCCTGATGCAAAAGGCGGCACAGGGACACAATTTGACTGGTCGTTAATTCCTGCAAAACGTCCTATCCCAATTATTTTGGCAGGCGGTTTGACTGTCCAAAACATAAAAAGAGCGATTCAAATCGCCCATCCTTACGCAGTCGATGTCAGTAGCGGCGTAGAATTAGAAAAAGGCAAAAAAGACATCGTTAAAATGACTGCATTTACACAACAAGTTCAAGAAGGTGACCGAGAAACACTATGACCGAAAAATATAACATGCCCGACGAGCGGGGACATTTTGGCGCGTATGGCGGCATTTTTGTCGCTGAAACCTTAATGCCTGCGATTACGGAATTAAACGCCGCGTATCAACATTATATACACGATGCGGATTTTATCGCGGAACTCGATAAGGATATGCAACATTATGTCGGTCGTCCGTCACCGCTTTATCACGCTGAACGTTGGAGTGATGCACTCGGCGGAGCGCAAATTTATTTGAAACGTGAAGATTTAAATCACACGGGTTCACACAAAATCAATAACACCATCGGACAAGCCTTGCTCGCAAAACGCATGGGCAAAACTCGAATCATTGCAGAAACTGGCGCAGGTCAGCATGGCGTTGCAACGGCAACCGTCGCGGCGCGATTGGGTTTGGAATGCGTGATTTATATGGGCGCAGTCGATGTAGCGCGTCAATCACTTAATGTTTATCGCATGAAATTACTCGGCGCAACGGTTGTTGCAGTTGAATCAGGTTCAAAAACCTTGAAAGACGCATTAAACGAAGCGTTGCGCGATTGGGTTACAAACATCGATAACACGTTTTACATTATTGGCACAGTTGCAGGGCCTCATCCATATCCTGCAATGGTGCGTGATTTCCAAGCCATTTTAGGACGCGAAGCCAAACAACAATGTTTAGCACAAACTGGCAAATTGCCGAATGTGTTGGTGGCATGTGTTGGCGGCGGCTCAAATGCAATGGGGCTTTTCTATCCTTTCATTGATGATGCTGACGTAAAAATGATTGGTGTTGAAGCCGCTGGTGATGGCATTGAAACAGGTCGTCATTCTGCGCCGTTATGCGCTGGCAGACCTGGTGTGTTGCATGGAAACCGTACTTATTTGATGTCAGATGATGATGGCGAAATTATTGAAACCCATTCAATTTCGGCTGGTTTAGATTATCCAGGTGTAGGACCTGAACACGCATGGCTGAAAGATTCGGGCAGAGCGCAATATGTTAATATCACCGATAACGAAGCGTTAGAAGGTTTTTACGCTTTGACGAGAATGGAAGGCATTATTCCCGCGTTAGAATCGAGTCACGCGATGGCGTACACCTTGAAACTCGCGCCAACCATGAAAAAAGACGAGATTTTGATTGTGAATTTATCGGGGCGCGGCGACAAAGATATGCAAACCATGGCAAGAAGAGAAGGAATTGAACTATGAGCCGATTAGCTGGATTATTTGCCGAATTGGCACAAAAAAACCGCAAAGCGTTAATTCCATTTGTAACGGCTGGCGACCCGAATCCTGATTTTACTGTGCCATTGATGCACGCAATGGTCGGCGCAGGTGCAGACGTAATTGAATTAGGTGTCCCTTTTTCTGACCCAATGGCTGACGGTCCTGTGATTCAACGTGCCAGTGAACGTGCGTTAGCGCATCATCAAAGTTTGCGAACCACGCTGGCAATTGCAAAAGAATTTCGTAAAACAAATGGTCACACGCCAGTTGTTTTGATGGGGTATTTGAATCCTGTTGAAATCATGGGTTATGAAAAATTTGCCGATGCTGTGAAAGAAGCCGATGTAGACGGCGTTTTAACCGTTGATTTACCACCCGAAGAAGCTCAAGAATGCACAGAATTATTGAAAGCTCGCGGTGTTGACCCTATTTTCTTGCTTGCGCCAAACAGTTCGGCTGAACGTGTGCAAAAAATGGATGCTATTGGTAGCGGTTATTTGTATTACGTTTCGCTCAAAGGCGTAACAGGTGCGGGACATTTGGATATTGATGACGTTGAGAAAAAACTCGCTGAAATTAAAGCCAATACAAAATTACCTGTTGCCATCGGTTTCGGTGTGAAAGATGCTCAAACGGCAAAAACGATTTCAAATTTAGGCGATGGCGTTGTGGTGGGAAGTACGCTCATTACACAAATCGAAGAAAACCTGCACAATCCCGCGCAAGCAAAACAAGCAATTATTGACTTATTAACCTCAATGCGTCAGGCAATGGATAACTAATCATGAGTTGGTTTGAAAAATTACGTCCGTCGATTATTAGAACTGAATCGTCCGGCAAAAAAACGACTGTTCCCGAAGGGCTTTGGGCAAAATGTCCAAGTTGTAATGCGATTTTGTATAACAGCGAACTTGAAAAAAACGGCAGTGTTTGTCCGAAATGTGATTACCATATGCGAATTTCCGCACGTACACGTTTAAATTTATTTTTGGATGAAGAAGGACGCGAAGAAATTGGCAAAAATGTCAAACCTGTTGACCCATTAAGATTCAAAGACAGTAAAAAATACAAAGACCGCATTTTGCAAGCACAAAAACAAACCAAGGAAAATGACGCATTAGTTGTAATGCGTGGACAAGTGCTTGGACAAGATGTTGTCGCGGCGGCATTTGACTTCAATTTCATGGGCGGTTCGATGGGGTCTGTGGTTGGTGAAAAATTCGTGCGTGGCGTGAACAAAAGTTTAGAACTGGGCATTCCGTTTATCGTCTTCACCGCAAGCGGCGGGGCACGAATGCAAGAATCGTTGTTTTCATTATTCCAAATGGCAAAAACCAGCGCGGCATTAACCAAACTTTCAGAACGCGGTATTCCGTATATTTCGTTTATGACTGACCCAACAATGGGTGGCGTGTCAGCGAGTTTAGCGATGCTTGGTGATTTGAACGTGGCAGAGCCAAATGCGTTAATTGGTTTTGCAGGACCTCGCGTAATTGAACAAACAGTGCGGGAAAAATTACCGGAAGGTTTCCAACGCAGTGAATTTTTGCAAGAACACGGTGCAATTGACATGATTATTCATCGTCGTGATATTCGTGAAAAAATCGCTAGTATTTTAGGAATGCTTACCGTCAGTAGTTACGTTCCTTCTTCTACAGTCATTGACGATGAATTCTTAGCTGACGAAATCGAAGACGCAGGCTAAAAACAAAAATGAACCGTTTTAATTCTTTAACAGAGTGGCTAACGTGGCAGGAGAGTTTGCATCCGTTGCCGATTGATTTGGGATTAGAACGAGTGAAACGCGTTTTTGAAACGTTATTGCCAAATTATAAAAATCAAAAACCACCAACGATTACAGTTGCTGGCACAAATGGTAAAGGTTCAACGGTTGCGTATTTGCAAGAGTTTTATGTCGCATCAGGTCACAAAGTAGGCGCATACACATCGCCACATATTTTGCGCTACAACGAGCGAATTAAAATCGATGGCAAACCGGTTTCTGATGACATTGTTTGCAATGCGTTTGCTCAAATTGATGCCGCACGCGGTGACACATCGCTGAGTTATTTTGAATTTAGCACACTGGCGGCATTACTGATTTTTTCACAAGCTAACGTAGCGGTGCAGATTTTAGAAGTCGGTTTAGGCGGACGCTTGGATGCGGTAAATATTGTCGATGCCGATATTGCAATCGTGACCAGTATTGCTATCGACCACGTTGAATATCTTGGCAAAACGCGCGAAGAAATTGGTTTAGAAAAAGCGGGCGTTTTTCGTGAAAATAAACCTGCAATCGTGAGCGATTTAAGACCGCCAGAGTCTTTACTTGATTATGCTTACGAAAATAATGTGCTGTTGCTTCGATTAGGCGAAACCTTTTTTTACGAAAAACAAGGCGAAACATGGACGTGGCAAGGATTGGCGCAAACGATGTCTGATTTACCTAATCCTGCCCTGAAAGGTAATCATCAATTTCGCAATGCGTCAGCGGCGATTTTTGCCACGCAATGTTTGGCTGAAAAATTACCTGTAAGTGAATCATCAATAAAAATGGGGTTGAAAAATGTTCGGTTAGCAGGGCGTTTTCAATTGATTGATGGCGATATTCCTATTCTCTTAGATGTCGGACATAATCCGCAAGCCGTGCAAACGTTAGTGGATTATTTGGAAGAAAATTTTCCAAATCGCCGCGTTCATGCCATTTTTTCAATGATGAAAGATAAAGACATCACTAGCGTTTTGGATTTAATGAAACCTGTTGTTTCAAATTGGTTTTTTGCGCCATTGCCTAAAAATCCACGGGCGGTTTCCGAATCTGCCATGCAAGTGTTATTTAAAGCAAGTCAAATTGAGTCAGTACAATTTGGTTTTTCAGCGTTTTCAGAAGCCTTCAAAGCGGCTCAAGATCAAGCTCAATCTGGCGATTTGATTTTAGTTTTTGGATCGTTTTTTTTAGTTTCAGATTGCTGTGTGAATTTAAGAATAGGTGAAAATTAAAATGGATCATGAATTAAAACAACGTTTAATTGGGGCATTGGTCGTGACAATTTTATCGGCAATTTTTATTCCGATGTTGTTTGATGACCCCATCGAAGAAGAGGGGCAAGCGGTAACCACACTTGCATTGCCTTCGGAAAATCAATTTGTTGAAGAACCCGCAGTAAAAGCCCCTGCAAGTTCAGAGCAAGTTTTAGCCATTCCACAACCGCAAGCAGAAGTTGCCGCACTTGCACCCGCAACGCCAGCCACACCTGTTGCTTCAAATGCGTTGCGTCCTGATGAGATGGACGAGACACCGCCTGCACCAAAATTACAACCAAAACCTGCGCCAAAACCAAAAGTTGAAAAACCTGTTTATTCTGAAACGACTAATTATGGTGTGAATCCACCTGAAGAAGTGGACGATGAACCGCCAATGAAACCGAAGGCAGAAGTAAAAAAAGCAAGTGATAAGTCGTCCGAAGACGCACTGTTAAAGCAAGTTCGTGCAGCAAAATTACTCGATGACAGCTCCGCGCCTTCCACTGAGGTAAATGCAGCAGAAATTAAAAAAGTGCTGACACCTGAACAACCTAAGAAAACAGGGCGTTGGTTTATTCAATTAGCCAGTTTGACGAATAAAGCCAAAGCTGAAACCTTGCAAGAAGGTTTAAAAGCACAAGGGTTACCTGCAACATTGACGACTATTCAAAATGAAAAAGGAACATTTTATCGTTTGCGCGTGGGACCTGAATTAGATGGCAAACACGCGGCGGCGATGAAAAAGAAAATGGATGAACAAGGTATTACTTCTATTTTAGTTTCTGAATAAAACCGTGTTTTTTGCTGCCATTGACGCATTCATTTGGGTTGATTTTAGTATCGTCAGTTTTATAGGGTTTACGTTGCTTGTTGGCGTAATACGTGGATTTAGTTGTGAGGTTGTTTCGTTATTGTGCTGGGTTATGGGATGTTGGACGAGTTTGCATTTTTCAATCGAAATTTCGCCAATTTTAGAGCCGTTCATTTTCTTGCCCAGCAAACGATTAGCCGTCACATTCATTAGTTTATTAGTCATAACCATTTTGGTGGGTAGTTTGTTGCAACATTGGCTTACTACCCGTTTTAAACAAACTTACAATCACACCGCCTTCATGGAACGTTTAGGCGGTTTATTTTGTGGACTCATGCAAGGCATAGTCGCAACAACAATTGTTGTGTTACTTGCGGGATTAACTGCTCTGCCGACTAACACATGGTGGCATGAATCCAGTTTATTACCTTCTTTTCAAATTCTTGCCATCTGGTTGCGTGACCATGTTGCGCCACAAATGGCAAACTATATAACTTATCGTTAAAATTTCTTTTTCAAAATTCAGGTGAAAAAATAATGTGTGGTATTGTTGCTATCGTTTCCCATCAAGCCGTTAACCAAGATTTATATGACGCGCTTACCGTGTTACAGCATCGAGGACAAGACGCGGCGGGAATTGTGACTTGTGAAAATGGTCGTCTGCACTTGCGCAAAGATAATGGACTGGCGCGAGATGTTTTCAATAATGACCAAATGATGCGTTTGCGTGGAAATATGGGCATTGCACATGTGCGTTATCCCACTGCCGGTTGCACCAGTTCAGCCGAAGCGCAACCGTTTTATGTCAATTCGCCATTTGGTTTAACGCTGGCGCACAATGGCAATTTAACCAATACCGAAGAACTCAAAAAAGCGTTAGCTCCCTTTACCGAACAAACAGGAATTAAAGTTGTGTATGAGGGAACGAATGAGTTCGCTACCCTCCTCCCCGTGCGCGTTGACTCCGGGAATGCCCCCGATATTGCCATGTTCCCTCAACCAGGTTTAATGGCTGACTTTGCTAGGGACGGTAAGTTAGTACCCATTGATACCTTTATGGACAAGACTCAGCTGTCCAATGCTTATGCTCAGGACTGGCTTGACCTAGCTACCGTTGATAGCAAGATGTACGGCATTTGGTACAGGGCTTTTGTCAAGAGCCTGGTTTGGTATAGTCCGGAAGCGTTTGCAGCTAAGGGTTATAAAATCCCGACCACTTGGGATGAAATGATAGCTCTCTCCAACCAGATAGTAGCTGACGGTGGCGTCCCTTGGTGCCTAGGTATGGAAAACGGCAACGCTACAGGCTGGGTGGGTACAGACTGGGTGGAAGATATCATGCTCCGTACTGCTGGGCC
>DALYHZ010000004.1:0-31313 GCA_031970635.1 Methylococcaceae bacterium
GCAATGAAAGGCATTGGGGGTTTTCAATTGCTGGTCGACGCGACAAATTATGATGCGGTTAATCGTTTGCGTAACCGAAAAAAACGACCGATGAAACCCTTTGCGTTAATGGTCGAAAATTTAGCCGCCGCGCAAAAACTTTGTCACATCAGCGAACACGAAAAAACTGCCCTCACCTCGCCTGCCGCACCAATTGTTTTATTAAAACGGTGTGAATCTTTTACGATTTCAGAATCCGTCGCGCCACAACAATCTTTACTTGGCGTGATGCTCGCTTATTCGCCACTGCATCATTTATTGCTTCATGATGTCGGTTTGCCATTAGTTGCAACAAGTGGCAATCGTGCCAGTGAACCGATTTGTATTGACAACGAGCAAGCCTTAGAAAATCTCGCCGGTATTGCAGATTATTTTTTAATTCACAATCGCCCAATTTTGCGACCATTAGATGATTCAATTGTGCGTGAAATCAACAAAAAAATAACGGTACTGCGACGCGCTAGAGGTTATGCGCCCTTACCGATTAAATTAAAAAACGCTGTTTCAAATACCGTTGCCGTCGGTGGTCAAATGAAAAATACCATCGCCATTAGCCACGAAAACCAAGCCATTTTAAGTCAACATTTGGGCGATTTAGATTCACAGGCGACACGAGAACAATTTGAAAAAATACTTACCGATTTGCAAAATGATTATGCAGTTACGCCCGTTCGCATCATGCACGATTTGCATCCCGATTATGTGAGCAGTCAATTTGCGACCAATTCAAATATCGAAAAATACACTGTCCAACATCATTATGCACACGCGCTGTCTTGCATGGCAGAAAACAATTTAGAATCGCCTGTGTTAGGCATCATTTGGGATGGTTCGGGTTTTGGAACAGATGGCACCATTTGGGGCGGCGAATTTTTATTGATTCACAAAAAAGGATTTGAGCGTTTCGCACATTTTCGTACGTTTCCATTAGTCGGCGGTTCTAAAGCTATTCAAGAGCCACGGCGCGTTGCGTTGAGTTTGTTGTATGAAATTTATGGCGAAAACGCGATGACCGAATTTGATTTCGGTTTTACATCAAATGAAAAATCGCTATTAAAAATGGCACTCGCAAAACAACTTAATTCACCAAAAACCAGCAGTGTCGGACGTTTATTTGATGCGGTGGCAAGTTTACTTGGACTTTGTCATATCAATGAATACGAAGGTCATGCAGCGATGTTATTAGAAAACTGCGCTACAAAAGATGAAACAAAAGATTGTTATGATTTTGACGTGAATGATTCGGGGATTATTGATTGGCAAACCATGATAGAACAGCTTTTATATGACAAAACAACGCAATCAAAAAATTACTGTGCGGCAAAATTTCACAACTCGTTGGCAAAAATGAGTGTGGCGATCGCTAAACGGGCAAATCAGAAAACGATTGTTTTAAGCGGGGGCTGTTTTCAAAATGCACAACTCACAGAAAAAATATTTTCTGAATTAAAAAATGCAGGTTTTACTGTACACTGTCACAAAAATGTACCGCCTAATGATGGTGGTTTGGCAGTGGGGCAATTACATGCCATGTCGTTTCTAATTTAAATGGTAAATCCAATAACGTCTTTCTAACTTCATGCAACAAATATTAACTGACTTTCTCCACATTAAAAGCCTTATTCCACACGGTTTTTGTTTAAGCTGGGATCCCGTTTTATTGTGGTTACACGTTATTTCGGATGTGTTAATTACCTTGTCTTATTACTCAATTCCGTTAAGCCTTAATTACTTTATTCGTAAACGTCAGGATTTACCTTATAAGTGGTTATTTACAATGGGAGGCGTATTTATCGTCGCCTGTGGGACAACTCACTTAATGTCTGCCATTTTGATTTGGATTCCGTTGTATTGGTTAGATGGTTATCTCAAAGTTTTTACCGCTCTTGTTTCAATGGCGACAGCGATTGCAATGTTAAAGATTATTCCGCTTGCGCTGCGATTACCCACGACTGCCGAATTACTTGCCGAGCAAGAAAAAGCAAATAGAGCAAAATACAAACTGTCTTCTATTTTGGATAATGCGCCCGTAGCAGCATACACCAAAGATCTTGAACGTCGTTATCAATATGCAAATCGAATGGTTGCCGAATTATTCGATTTACCTTTTGATAAAATTATCGGTTATGTTGATAGTGATTTTTTTGATGAAAAAAGTCTGCAAAAAATTCGAGATTCTGATCGAAAAGTGCTTGAGCATGGCGTGCGTGTCGAAATCATCAACGCTTATCACTTAAAAAACGGTAAAGAACGAATTTTTTTAACGGTTAAAGAACCATTGAGAGATGAAAACGGCAATATTTATGCACTGTCAGGCATTTCCACAGACGTTACCGAACTGAAAAAAAGTGAATTAGCTCAACAAGAAGCCTCCGAACGGTTACATAAAATTGCCAATCAATTGCCCAGTTTGGTTTTTCAGTTTTGTATGCGTACAGATGGTAGTTTTTGCCTTCCTTACGCCAGCGAAGTGTTAAAAAAAATCTATCGTCTCAATCCAGACGACCTTCGTGAAGATGCCTCGGCTGTTTTTTCTGTTGTCCATCCCGATGATTTATCACAGCATTTGGAAACGATTAGAAAATCTGCACGAGAATTAAGCCCGTGGCGCGATGAATACCGACTTAAATTTGAAGATGGCTCAGAACGCTGGATATGGGGAAATGCGTTACCGGAACTTGAAGAAGATGGTTCTATTTTGTGGCATGGTTTTGTTTCAGACATCACGGAACGTAAACAAATCGAACTCGATATTCTCAACGCAAAAAATCAATTACAAGCCACGTTAAATGCCATTCCCGATGTTCTTTTTGAATTAGACCTAAACGGATGTTTTCATGATTACTATGCCCACCGCAGTGAAACATTTTCCATGCGAGCAGAACAACTTTTAGGGAAAAAAATTTCTGAAATTCTGCCACCCGATGCCACCGCAGTTTGTTTTTCAGCATTACAAGAAGCCCAACATCAAGGTTGGTCAACAGGGAAAGTCATTCAGTTAGAACTTGCTGGTGAAATGCACTGGTTTGAATTATCCGTTGCCATCAAATTAACGGAGAATGAACAAGATCCGCGTTTTATTGTGTTATCGCGCAATATCACTGAACGAAAACGCATGGAAAATAAATTCAAAGCCAGTGAAGAGCGGCTAAATCTTAGTCAAAAATATGCAGGAATTGGCTCATGGGAAGCAGATTTAATTCATCATAACAGACAAATCTGGTCGAACACGGTCTTTGAGCTTATTAAATTTCCTGTGACAGAAAATCCAACATGGGAAGATTTTTTAGCTATCGTTCATCCTGATGATAGACAACGTATCACCGACGCAACGCAAAACCATCTTGAAAAGGGAGAAAAATATGATGTGGAATATCGCACCATTCTTGCTGATGGCGAAATGCGTTGGATGCGTTCAGTAGGACGTGCTGAGTTTACGACTGAAGGTATTCCCAGTTTCTTTCGCGGTATTGTTCAAGATATTACCGATCGAAAACAAATCGAACTTGAACTGCAACGCTCTAATGCCGAACTCGAACAATTTGCTTACGCGGTATCGCATGATATGCGCCAACCCTTACGCATGGTAGCCAGTTATCTATCGTTAATTGAAATCGCACTCGCCAACGCGTTAAACGAAGAAACGCGTCAATGTCTTGATTTTGCCATCGACGGTGCAAAACGCATGGATGCTATGATTTTGTCCTTACTCGATTATTCACGCGTAGGACGACGCACAGAACCGTTAACGCTTATTTCTAGTCGCATGGCTATCGACGAAGCCCTTTTATTTTTAAAACCCGAATTGGAAGCAAGTCACGGACATGTCGACGTATCAGGTAATTGGGTAGATTTAGTCGCGAGCCGTGATGAATTAACACGTTTATTGCAAAATTTGATTGGTAATGCCATCAAATATCACGAAGAAAATAAACCACCTCAATTTACCGTTTCTGCCACTGTCACCGCCAATAATTTTTTAAAAGTCACGGTTCGAGATTCAGGAATTGGCATTAACCCAACTCAAATAAATAGATTATTTAAGGTGTTTTCTCGTCTGCAAGCACGTAGTCGGTTTGAAGGCACAGGCGTGGGCTTGGCGTTATGTCGAAAAATTGTCGAACATCATGGCGGAAACATCGGCGTAAAATCAAAAGGAGAAGGACAAGGTTGTACATTTTGGTTTGAATTACCCCTCACTAATAAAAATGTCCCAAATTAGTACCATGAACAGCATCGACTTTGTGGCATTTTATAAAAAAATACGTGCAAACATATTCATCATATTGTCATGGTTTACGTTATTACTAGGTTTATCCTTAACTTTATTGGTTAGTTATTATGTTAAAGCGGACATTGAATCGCATGAACGTCAGGACTTTGAGTTACGTTGTGAAGAAATTAAATTAAAGATTCAAGCCAAACTCGTTGCGCAAAAACAAATTTTATTAAGTGGCGCGGCAATGTTTGATGCCTCAGAAGAGGTGACGCGTGAAGAATGGCGAGTTTATGTGCATCGCTTAAATCTTGATCAACACTTTAATGGAATTCAAGCTTTAGGTTTTTCATTGTGGATAAAACCCGAACAACTTAAAGCGCATGAAAATAGTGTGCGTCAAGCGGGTTTTCCAGATTATCGTGTAAAACCCGAAGGTACACGTGATGCCTACACGTCTATCATTTACATCGAACCATTTAGTGGGCGTAATTTACGCGCCTTTGGTTATGATATGTATTCAGAGCCTATTCGTCGCGCCGCGATGGATTACGCGATAGACAATCAAAGCGTCAGTTTGTCAGGGAAAGTGACCTTAGTTCAAGAAGATGATGTCAATACGCAAGCTGGAACACTCATGTATGCGCCGGTATATCAAAAAAATAAGCCCACGAATACGCCTCAACAACGTCGTGCTGCATTATTAGGCTGGGTTTATAGTCCATTTCGAATGAGTGATTTATTTAAATCAATTATTTCAGAGGGTGACGTTGAAAATGCCATACACTTACATTTGCACATTTACGAAGGCGATAAAATACAAGCTGAAAATTTGCTATACCAAAGCGAAAACCATTTATTAAATGACGCATCATTACCGCTTTTTGATTTAGAAACGCACATAACATTTTTCGGTGCGTTATGGACATTACGTTTTGAAGAGTTTGCCGGTATAGAAAATAGTGTGGATTATAGCAAGGTGTGGATTACGGCAAGTGCTGGCGTATTTATCAGTTTGTTATCATTTTTTTTACTTCGCATTTATTTTTTAACACAAAAAAATGCGCTTAAAATTGCATTTGAACTAACGACACAATTACGACAAAGTGAAGAAAGATTAGCATTAACCAATGCTGATTTATTGCAATTTGCAAATATTTCCGCGCATCATTTGCAAGAACCCGCACGGCGTTTGGTCAGTTTTGTACAGCGTCTACAGCACGAACTAACAAAGACCATGGTGCTTAATGAAGACACGACACTTACTTTACGCTTTATTGAACAAAGTGCGTTACGTCAACGCGCATTAGTTCGAGATATTCAACTTTATCTTGCCGCCACACAACCTCGCGCCGCAATCGAACTTGTTTCTGTCTCAGAAATCGTCACCAAAGTTCTCGAACATAATGCGTCTTTAATTCGAGAAACGGGAGCGCATATTGATTATGTCGCACTACCGAGGGTTATGTTTGATCGGCCAAGATTATATGACATTTTCAATATATTGCTTGATAATGCCCTGCGTTATCATGCACTTAATCATGTACCTAAAATACGCATTTATGGTGAACATAAAGGAAACCGAATTTGTTACTATATTGAAGATAACGGTATAGGTATTCCAAAGCAATATCGTGAACGCGTTTTTTTAGTCTTTGAACGCCTGCAAGTAAACGATAATCAAGAGTCGACGGGTATAGGTTTAGCGATAGTTCGGCGAATTGTTGAAAGTTGCGGTGGCTCGGTGAGCTTGAAAGGCACTAACGGCGGCGGCACAACGGTTGTATTTGATTTACCAACAAAAAATTAAACTTTTTATTTCGATTTATTTGAGACACCTTAATGACTCCCCATGCAGTTGAAATTTTATTATTAGAAGACGAACCTGCCGATGCGTATTTAGTAAAAATGGCATTAAAAGAAGGTCGTATTTTGGCGAATTTACATCATGTCGTTGATGGAAGTAAGGGATTGGATTTTTTACAAAAGGTTGGTGATTATGCCAATGCGCCGCGTCCAGATTTAATTTTTCTTGATTTAAACATGCCGCGAATGAACGGTTATGAATTTTTAGAAGTGATTAAAGCCAATCCGTTGTTAAACGATATTCCTGTTGTGGTCTTAACAACCTCGGATGTTGAAAATGATGTAGTACGTTCTTACCAATTAGGTGCGGCGAGTTATATTACAAAACCCGTTGATATGTCACAGTTTATTTCTGCAATTTATCAATTAAATGAATATTGGTTCATGCTGGTGCGTTTACCACAAGGGCATAAAATATGAGTTTGCAGAAATCGCCCATTCGCGTATTACTTATTGAAGATGAAGCAGGAGATGCCTATTTAATAAAAAATATCTTAAAACAAGCACGAAACATTACATTTGAAGTCACTTGGGAAGAATCTTTAAGCGCAGCAAAACTTCTTTTAGAAAATGCTTCTTTTGATGCCATGTTATTAGATTTATCATTGCCCGATTCTGAAGGATTAGAAACCGTAAAAATAGGGCGACAAATTGCCGGTGACATGCCTATCGTAGTTCTTACAGGGCATGATGATGTGGAATTTGCATTAACCACATTAAAAACGGGAGCGACCGATTATATGGTGAAAGGCGATTTCGGATTTGATGGGCTAGCGCGTGTCATTCGTTATGCGTTGCTTCGCGTTGAAATGGAAACACATAATAGATTATTAGTTGCTGCTTTAGAAGCGGCCGCAAACAGCATCATCATCACGGATACAGAAGCAAATATCAAATGGGCAAATCCAGCTTTTAGCCGCTTGACCGGTTACAGTTTAGACGAGGCGATAGGAAGTAAACCCAGTGAATTGATAAAATCTGGCAAACAAAACGAGTTATTTTATCAAGACATGTGGCGAAATTTAATGGCTGGAAAGCATTGGCGCGGCGAAGTTATCAATAAACATAAAAACGGTGAACTCTACCATGAAGAATTAAGTATCGCGCCAGTTAAAAATAATCGTGGGGAAATCGTTAATTTTATTGGAATTAAAGAAAATATTAGTGAACGAAAAGCCTTAGAAGAAATGTTGTACAAATTAGCAAATACCGACCCATTAACCGGTTTGTTTAATCGGCGCGTATTTTTAGAAAGATTAAACCAAGAATCCGACCGTATTTCTCGCTTAGGTGGTTCAGCGGTGTTACTCATGCTAGATTTAGATTTTTTTAAACGCATTAACGATAATTATGGTCATGCTACAGGTGATGAAGTGCTAAAACAATTTGCCAACGTGATGAGTCGCCATTCTCGAAATATTGATATTCCCGCGCGTTTAGGTGGTGAAGAATTTGCCTTTTTGTTACCGAGTACAGGACGCAATGAAGCCTTAATTATGGCCGAACGTTTGCGTAAAGAAGTTGCCAATATTGCCATTCCTCACGCAAAAGGCACGGTGCATATTACAGTAAGTATCGGTGCCGCATTATTATCTGTACATGATACAGACAGCGAAATAGTATTAAACCGTGCAGACAGTGCGATGTACATGGCTAAAGAATCTGGACGCAATCAAGTTTGTTGGTTTGATTGTGAAAGTTAACTCAATTGTGAGCGTATTATGTGTTTAGCTGTTCCTGCAAAAATTATTAGTTTAAATAATAGTGCTGATGATTTACTACGCACTGGAAATGTTGATTTTTCAGGTGTTCAAAAAGAAATCAGTTTAGCTTATGTTCCCGAAGCACAAATTGGCGATTATGTGATTGTTCACGCGGGATTTGCCTTGTCGATTCTTGATGAAACAGAAGCGCAAGCAAGTTTGCAAGCCTTTCAAGATTTAGCCGACTTTGAAGCGACATTATGAAGCGTTTCGAAATCCTCAACTTGCTCAACATTGGGTAAGTGCAATTAAATCACTTGCCACACAACGTTGGCGCATTATGGAAGTGTGCGGCGGTCAAACGCACAGCATTATTAAATATGGGATTGACCAATTGCTCGCTGATGAAATCGAGTTAATTCATGGTCCGGGTTGTCCTGTTTGTGTCACGCCACTAGCGTATATCGATAAAGCCTTAGCCATTGCCTCTCAACCGAATGTAATTTTTTGTTCATTTGGTGACATGTTACGCGTACCAGGTTCTCAGCATGATTTGCTTAGTTTAAAAGCCCAAGGCGCAGATATTCGCATTGTCTATTCACCATTAGATGCGCTGACAATTGCCGAACAATGTCCAGATAAAGAAGTGGTTTTTTTTGGCGTGGGTTTTGAAACCACTGCGCCAACTACGGCATTAGCTGCTTTTCAGGCAAAATCGCGGCAACTCAAAAATTTTTCGTTATTGATTTGCCATGTGCGTGTTCCACCCGTGATGCAAGCGTTACTGTCTACCAAAAATCATCGCGTACAAGGTTTTTTAGGCGCAGGTCACGTTTGTTCGATTATGGGCTTTCATGAATATTTACCTGTTTGTGAACAATACAAAATGCCGATTGTTGTAACAGGATTTGAACCCGTCGATATTTTGCAAGGCTTATATTTATGTGTAAAACAGCTAGAAGAGGGGCGTTTTTCCGTTGAAAATCAATACAGCCGTGTTGTAAAAGAAGCTGGTAATTTACCCGCTCAAGCCTTAATGCAAAAAGTATTTCATGTTGTTAATCGAAACTGGCGCGGTTTGGGTGAAATTGCTGAAAGTGGTTTAGCGTTAAATTCGGATTATGACGACTGGAATGCCGAGCAACGTTTTTTAGTCGGTACAATTAACACGCAAGAACCTGTTGCGTGTCGTAGTGGAGAAGTTTTACAAGGTTTAATTAAGCCCGCGCAATGCGCTGAATTTGGAACAACCTGTACACCAGAACATCCGTTTGGTGCCACAATGGTTTCTTCTGAAGGCGCGTGCGCGGCTTATTATCGTTATCGTCAACAGTGACATTTTTGCTATCAAATAATTGAAGCGGCAAACGCTATAAAAACTAAAACAATAAAAAACGATAGCTTTTTAATCTTTGGAGGATTCGCAATTATGCTTACTCAAAATGGATTTCTTGTTCAATTTATCCGATTAGCCGGTCCTTTTTGGCAATCCGAAAATAAAACTAAAATTCACCAGTTAACGTTAGGACTGTTTGTTTTAACGGTTATACAAATTGCCATTGCAGTGTTAATTACCGAATGGAGTGCTGATTTATTTAATGCGTTAGAACGCCGTTCAATGTCGGGTGTCTTAACGCAAGTGGGTTTAATTATTATCATTTTTGTTGCCAATATCGCCGTTACCGTCACACATTTTAAAGTAAAACGTACATTGCAACTCGATTGGCGTAATTGGCTAACCACAAAGTTAATTGGTCAATGGATGACAGATGGACGACATTATTTAGTTACGCATGTTCAACAAAATATTGATTCGCACGACAATCCCGATGGTCGCATTGCAGAAGATGTGCGAATTGCCACCGAATCCGCCATTGATTTAGTCCATTCACTCACATTCAGTCTCTTGCTGTTAGTAAGTTTTACCAAAATTCTGTGGACATTGTCGGGCGTAATCACGCTGGATTTAGGTTTTATTGAAATTCCCATTTATGGTCATTTAGTTTGGCTTGCAATGTTTTATGCAACGGGAGCGTCTGTTTTAGGTTGGTGGATTGGTCGCCCGTTAACGGATGCGACAAATAATCGTCAAACCGTTGAAGCCAACTTTCGTTTTGGTTTAGTCAATGCGCGTGAAAATTCATTGGCTATCGCATTAGTTCACGGCGAACATACCGAGCAACACCGTTGTTATGGTTTGTTTCACGACATTGTCGAAGCATGGCAACGACAAACAAAGGCGTGGACTCATATTTTAATGTTTACTTCAGGGCATTCGGTACTGCTCATGGCATTTCCGATTTTAGTATCAGCCCCACGTTTTGTCCTCGGTAGCATTTCGTTAGGCGGTTTAATGCAATCCGCGCAAGCCTTTCAACAAATGACATCCGCGCTTTCTTGGCCCGTTGACAATATGGCGAAAATCGCAGAATGGCGAGCTTCTGTTGAGCGCGTATTGAGTTTGGTTCATGTCTTAGACAGATTGGAACAAGAAATTTCTCAACGAGATCCGCACCGCATTGAACGCGTTAAAACAGACCAACCTGTTTTGCATCTGCATGATTTATGTATCGTACGTTTGGACGGTGTGGTGTGTTTGCATAAAATGGACATTTATATCAAAGCTGGCGAACGCATTTTACTCACGGGCAATGCGTTTACCGGTTCCAAATTATTCAAAGCCATTGTTGGTTTTTGGCCATGGGGTGAAGGAAAAATTGAACTGCCCAACGATGAAGTTTCGTTTGTGCCACCACGACCTTATTTGCCAACAGGGTCGTTACGCGCGGCGATTTGCTATCCCTTATCAGTAGAAGAAGTGAATCAACGCGAATTAGAAGAAAAACTCGATTTAGTTGGTGTCGGTGAATTGCGTGAAAATTTGGATGATATAGATAATTGGGATACTGCGCTGTCTCGCGAACAACAACAACGTCTAGGTGCAGTGCGTTTACTGTTGCAACAACCTAAGTGGATTTTATTGCAACAAGCCTTTGACTCGCTTGATTCTGATGAAGAAATTGCCATTATGCGTTTGATTTGCCAAGAATTACCAAAATCAGCCATTTTAACCATCACGCATGAATCTCGTGCGGAAGCCTTCCATCAACGTAAAATCACATTGCAGTAAGGAGTTTTAACATGACAAAAATAGAACAAGCTCGTGGTAAAAAATTACGCGGTGTGAATTTGGGCGGTTGGCTCGTATTAGAAAAATGGATGACGCCCAGTTTATTTGAGGGTTTAGACGCCGTTGACGAAACCACATTTTGCGTTGAATTAGGTGATAAGGCTGACAGTGTTTTAAAAGCACATTGGAATAGTTTTATTACTCGCGATGATTTTGTTTGGTTAGCAGAACGTGGCATTAACGCCGTTCGCATTCCGGTCGGGCATTGGATTTTTGGAGCAGATTATCCTTATCACCGCAGTTACGGCGAAAATCACTATCCGTTTGTTGTGGGCGGCATTGAGATTTTAGATAACGCCTTCGATTGGGCTGAAGAGCTGGGGTTAAATATTCTTATCGATTTACATGCCGCACCCGGTTGCCAAAATGGCTTTGATAACGGTGGCATTAAAGATGTGTGCGAATGGCACACGCAAGAAGCCTATTTGGAGTATTCGTTAAATATTTTAGAACGTCTTGCCGAACGTTATCATGCCCGACCTGCCCTGCATGCCATTCAAGTTTTAAATGAACCGCGTTGGGATATACCGACCGATTATTTAAAAAATTACAATACGCTCGCCTATCAACGCATTCGTAAATATTGTTCACCCGATAAAGTTGCGGTTGTTTTTCATGATGGTTTTCGGTCGTTTCGTGAATACATTGGTTTTATGCCTGAACCAGAATTTCAAAATGTGGTATTCGATATGCACCGTTATCAATGTTTTGACCGTGCTGACATTGATTCGGACATTTACACGCATATTCATAAAGCCAGCGGTGAATGGAAACAAGAAGCTGACAGTATTATTACCGAATTACAATTACCCACGTTTGTGGGCGAATGGAGTTTAGGTTTGGATTTAAAAATCGTGTCGCTTTGGGCAGAAGGACCGTTCAATCATGCGTTAGAAAAGATGGATGATTTCCAAATGAATGTGGCTTATCGTGGCTATGCGGCGGCGCAATTGGCAACCTTTGAAAAATATTTAGGCTGGTTTTTTTGGAGTTATAAAACAGAGACAGCCGCCGCGTGGAGCTTTCAAGATTGCGTGAATAATGGTTGGTTGCCAAGCAAATTCGACTAATCCAATACGCCGTCAACGTAAAACCAACGTCCGGCGATTTTTTTAAAGCGGCTGATTTCGTGCATCAGCCGCGTTTCACCATCCTGCACATAAAACGCATTAAACTCTACCCGTCCTTTTTCATCTTTTGCGCCACCTTTTTTGGTGTGCAAAATTTCTAATTTTTGCCACGTTGTATTGTCTTGTGAAAAATCGAGTTGTTGCGGGCGGGTGGTTTTGTGCCATGTTGCCAGTAAATAATCCGCGTTTTGCAATACATACGCGCTATATCGTGAACGCATCAAGGCTTCGGCGGTAATTGGAAAATGTGTGCCGTCGTGAAAGGGTTGGCAACAATCTGAGTAGTTTTTTGTTGAGTTGCAGGGACAAATAATAGTCATACGAGATGCTTATATAATCTAAAGTTAAGCCCACTTAAAATTTCGTGGAGAGTGTTTTCGTACTCGCATTCCTTAGCCAATCATTAAAAACAACCACCGACATCGGATGTGCATATAAAAAACCTTGAATCGTATCGCAACCGATATTACGTAAAAATACCTCCTGAGTTATATTTTCAACCCCTTCTGCAATCGTCTCTTTCTTTAAGGCTTTAGCCAGTTGAACAATAGAAACGACGATAATTTCATCGTCCTCATCATTTTCAATATCACGAATAAAAGACTGGTCAATTTTTAATTTATTTACAGGCAACCGTCTTAAATAATTAAGGGACGAATAACCTGTACCAAAATCATCAATTGAAACTTGAACCCCTAGCGATTTAAGCGATTTCATAATTTCAATCACTGCCTCAGGGTCACGCATCACAACACGTTCAGTTAATTCGAGTTCCAAAAATTTTGCGGGTACATCTATTTCAAATAACGTCGTTTGAATAAAATCAGAGAAATTTTTATCCCAAAATTGTCTAGCTGAAACATTCACTGCAACCGTAAAAGGTTCGCCGCCTAAATCAAGCCATTTTTTTATTTGTCTTAACGATTCTTTTAACACCCACTCGCCAATTGGAATAATTAAACCTGTTGCTTCAGCAATGGGAATAAATTCATCGGGTGAGGGATGATTAAGTGAACCATTTGTCCATCGTAATAAAGCTTCAACACCTTTCAATTTTTTACTTGATAAACAAATTTGAGGTTGATACGCAATCCAGAGTTCATCATTTTCAATGGCATTACGCAAAGCCGCTTCAATTGCCATACGTCTTAGCGTTGAACTTGCTATTTCTTCATGAAAAAAGCGGAAAACGCATTACGCCCACTTTCTTTTGCGTGATACATCGCGGTATCAGCATTTTTGAGTAGCATTTCAAAAGTTCCGCCGTCTTTGGGATACATCGCAATTCCCATAGATGCTGATAATGTGATTATCTCGTTTTGAATAGTGTAAGGTTGGAGAATTGAAGATAAAATCACCTTCGCTTTCAGTGCTGCATTTTCTTCATTGATGCCATTAAGTAACAAAATAAATTCATCGCCACCGAATCGGCAAATCGTATCTTCGTCTCTTACCTTGCTTTCAATACGTTGTGAAACTTCAATCAATAATTCATCTCCTGCCGCATGTCCCAGTGTGTCATTGACTTCTTTAAAATGATCCAAATCTAAAAAAACCAAACATAACTGTGAATTCTCACGGCGAGCTACATCTATTGCCTTACAGGCTCTATCTCGTAAGAGATGTCGATTTGGTGTTTTCGTTAGGGGATCATAAAATGCAAGTTGATGGATTTCATTTTCAATTCTTTTTCTAGTCGTGATGTCATTGAAAATAGCAATATGGTAAATCGTTTTAGTTTGTTCATCTAAAGCAGGACTAATACAAACACGACTCACATTTAAATATAAGGGATAACTTTCACCATTTTTACGTCTATTTATCAGTTCGCCTTCCCATTCATGTTTAGTTAGCAATTCATCCCACATGTGAACGTAGAAACTTTTATCTTGTTTTCCTGATGCAAACATTGAGGGATTTTTATTTAACACCTCTGCTTCTTTATAACCGCTAATCCGTTCAAAGGCTTTGTTAACTGAGATAATCAAATTATTTTCATCGGTGATAATAATCCCTTCTGAGCCTTGACTGAAAACTTGCATTGCTAATTGCAAACGCGCTTCAATTTCTTTAATTGTTGAAATATCGGTTTGAACTAAACCAACGCCAAAAATTTCACCCCTTTTATCACGCAATGGAAAACGGTTACTGATATAGAAGTGTTTAAAATTATCGAGAACTGAAAACAACTGTTCTTCTTCTAATGCGGGATTACCTGTCGAAATAACCTCATAATCTTTCTCTTGACACTTTTTGGCATCTTCAGAATTCTGCCATAATTCTCGCGTTTGACCCAATACCAGTCCAGCGGGAAGATTCGCAAATTTGAGCATTGCTGTGTTAGCCAACATGCAGCGTCCCATTTCATCAAACGCAGTCATGATTGATGGGCTATTATCAAGCATCGATTGAAACAATAATCGGTCATGCTCTCTTGCCGCTTCAGCACTTCTATCAACTAAAAGTAGCAAAATGTAATTTTCTAAATGGTAATCAATCGGTAAATGAATAAGATGCCCATCCATAACAACAAAATCGTTATTGCGGTCACGCACTTTTATATCTTGTAACATCGTTGTTGATTGGCTGGTTGAATCAACGCGCAAAACTTCCAGTATTCGTGTTCTATCTTCTTTTGCAATAAGACGATAAAAAGAATGTTTAAATAACTTCGAGGTGGTATTAAAACCAAACAAATCACTGGCTTGCATATTCATGTCTTCAATGACACCGTAGCAATCCAATACTAAACCTGCAAGCGGCAGAGATTCGAACAAAATGCGGTATCGAGCAAGAGCTTGTTGCGTTTCAAATTGCGATCGATTTAATTCTTCGTTTTGCAATTCTAATTCAGCTTGATATATCCGAAATTCTTCAATTAACTTTCTCGTATCATCAACAAACTGGTCGTGTGGTAATTTCTCTAAAGCAATTTCTCCGTTTTTTAATGCTAGCTCTGCGCGTTGACGTAGCGTTAATAAACGGTTTTGATTTTTAGAATTTATCATTGTCAAATCCCTGCTTTTTCTTGATTGATATACCACGATGAAATATTGATATGACTAACAACCGCACCGTAATCGTAATTCTTAACTTGAGCAACGCTCATCACAAACCAACGTTGTTCTAAGCCAGAACGACAGGGGTATTGCAAAGAAAAGTACGGTTTTCGACCATCTAAAACACTTTTGATACCTGAAACAGCTTGTTTTGCTATTTCATCTTCTTCTGTATCTCCATCCTTGCACGCATTGAAATAATTTGTGCCAACACCTGAACGAATCAAATCGGGATCACCATTTTCTCTTGCAAAAAGCCGCCAAGCTTGATTAACCAACGCAATCGTTCCATCTTTTTCTAATACCGCAATATGCTCGGGTAATGCGTCGATAATGGCTTGCAATCGTTGAACATCATGTATGGCAGTAATATCAACAAAACTTGCTACAACCCCTCTTTTGATACTTGATGGCACGAAATACGGCAAAATGCGTACTAAAAAAATACGTCCATCATTTGATAAAACTTCACGTTCCGTCATCCGTTGCAACTGTAACGTTGCTTCGATGTCATCAATCAGACTGGTATATTTTAAATTGTGAGCAAAATCATCTAATCGTCGCCCAATATCTGAACTTCCGCAATTTAAAGATTTGTACGGCATCTTGACTAAAACGAGTGAGATTTAAATTTTCATCGACAAAAATCGTTGCAACGCCCGATGATTTTGCCATGCCTTCTAAATCGGCATTAAGTTGGCTGAGAATAATCGCTTTTTCTTGATATTCGGCATTGACGGTGTTGAGTTCTTCATTAACCGATTGCAACTCTTCGTTTGAACTTTGTAATTCTTCGTTAGAAGCCATTAACTCTTCATTAGTGGCTTGCAGTTCTTCGTTAGAGGTTTCTAGTTCTTCAATCGTTGCTTGCAAACTTTCTCGCGTAGCGAGTAACTCATTTTCTAAAATTTCAATGCGTTCTACAGTTTCCGTGTCGAGATTAAAAGACTGCGTTTCCATTTGCGCTGAGTTTTCAAGTAACTTTTCAAAACACAACAACATAAAATTTTCATGTGCTTTTAAAGAAAGCGGTCGCGCACTTAACCGAATAACTTGCGTTGAATCATCCGCACTTTGAAATTGGATTAAATCAGATATTAAGGTGACATTGCTTTTAGCTGCTTTATACAAAAGCGCGGAAGCAATCGGTATTAGCCGAGCAGGTAAAACGCGACCAAGTTGCAAACTTGCTGATCCTTCACGGAAAGAAAGATAAGGTTGAACATTTCCAAAGAAATGCAAAATTTCATGGTTTCCATTCACAATCAAAGCAGGTGGTGCGTAGCTCGAAAGCATTAAACTGACTGCTTTATCAATGGCCGAGTTGTCGAGAATCTTTGATTTTTGTGAAGTTAATGCCTCTGGTTTATTTCCCAGTTGATAAGAACTAGAAATAGTTTTTAACATGTCAAACGAAATGGAAGCAGACGCACCAATACGTTTGAATAATTTGTGTTTTGCATTGATGGTTTTAAAACCCTCGTTTGCCGTAGACAATGACTCACTTGAGCCTAAAAATAAAAAACCACCAGGATTTACAGCGTACTGTAACCGGCGCAAAGCGCGTTCTTGCGCTTCGTTTTTAAAATAAATTAACGTGTTACGACAAACAACCAAATCCATTTTCGTAAATGGAGGATCGCTCAATAAGTTATGCCGCGCAAAAACAATACATTGTCGTAATTCGTTTTTAACGACAAAACTTGTTCCGCGAGCATCAAAAAAACGTTCTAAACGCTGAGAACTAATTTCTGCGGCAATTGATTCGGGATAACTGCCTATGGCGGCAAATTCAATGTTTTGTTGATTAACGTCTGTAGCAAAAATTTTCAGTGTAAGCCAACGTTTTTGACGTTCAAACTCTTCAATAAACAACATTCCAAGCGTATAAGGCTCTTCGCCAGTTGAAGAACCTGCTGTCCAAACTCGGACAATGTCTCCGTTTTGTTTATTTTCAACTAATTCTGCAATGGCATGTTCGTTAAGTGTTTTGAAATGATCCGCATCCCGAAAAACTCGTGACAGAAATCAAAAAATCTTGCCGCAATGTCATCGCTTCAGTGCGCTCAGATTTTAAAACTTCTAAATAATCATCCAAACTGGAAACACGACGCACCTGCATTCGACGTTCGATACGCCGCATGATAGTTGAAGGTTTATAGTCTCGAAAATCAATGCTACTCACTTGTTGAAGTAGTTGCATAATCCCGTTCAGAGCCTCCTCATGAGATAACGCAAGACGCGGAATATCGGAATCGTTTTCGACATAAATATCAACATCCGTAACAGCTAAATGTTTGATATGAGCGACAACGCGATTCGCTAATTCATCAGGTGGCAAAATTGCATCAACAAGCCCCGTATTGATAAAACTTCGTGGCATACCATCAAAACTCGCGGTACTTGGGTCTTGTGCAAGTAAAAATCCGCCCATCGAGTTAATTGCCCAAGCTCCGCGTGTTCCATCTGATCCTGTGCCTGATAACACAATACCTATAGCGTGATTACCATAACTTTCTGCAAGTGACGTAAAAAATATGTCAATAGGCAACGTTAGACCGCGTGGGTTTTTAGGCGTTAAATGCAAAAAACCTTTCCCCATGTGCATGATTGAACCTGGTGGAATTAAATAAACGCTGTTTCCTTCAATGAAAGTATTTTGTTCAACCATGCTAACGGGCATTGTTGTATGACGAGCTAATAGATTACTCATCATACTTTTGTGGTCGGGCGATAAATGTTGAATCACAACAAATGCCGCTCCAGTATCCGTAGGACACGCAGAAAAAAACTTTTCCAGTGCATCTAAACCGCCTGCTGATGCGCCTATTCCAATCACATAACCCGAAAAATTGTTCATTTCAACATGCTCAGGAGTTTTAATAGTTTTGCTTTCGTTTTTTTTCAAAGAAGTTCTCTAAAAATTAAGTTATTCTTTCATGTTACATTGTAGCAAACTTCGTAAACGTCAATCCGGTGTTCTTGAAATGATTTAAGTGCAATATAATTTTATTTTTCCGTTATTTCCCATCTTCCAAATTCCTCCCCCTCCCCCCGAATCATCTGCCCCAACATGCGACTAATAACACGGAGGCAAATAATACCCCAAGACCTACCGAGTACGGGAGTGGTGGTGAAAACACTGGTGTTGCAGACCACAAAGCGTCATACATCGTGTGTAGCCAAACAACTAGCCATAAATTTCGGATACGCACATACACAATGCCCAGCAGCAGGCTCGCAAAAATTACCTGACCGTATGCAAATAATGACTGTGGAATGACGCCGATGTGATAAGCAGTAAATAGTATTGTAGTAAGAAAAATGGCTAAAAGATTGCCAAAACGCGTGGCAAGTAAGTTTTGTATTAACGCTCTAAATGTTATTTCTTCTTTGAGAGCAACTGCAACACTTGTAACAGCGTAAATCATTCTTGTGGTAGTTGTCATATAACTTAAATCACCTACTAACAGTGGAACAGTTAAAAATAGTGCTAGAGGAAATAGCAATGCTGGCTGAAGTACGGATGTATTCGTAACGTGTTTAGATTTAATGAAATCACTCAATAGATGCCAATAGATAAAAACTGCTATCAATCGAAACAGTGTACGAATAAGTTCTGCTTCCATTGAATAACTCCAATAGTAAGACAATATCACTCGTGTAAAAACGATAAAAATTGTTTCAATGACAAATATTGTGAGCCAGATAAATTTTTCAGAATGATTCATACTAATTTCCAAAATAATCCACTTGAATCCTCCTCCCAATAATTCCATTCACAAATTACTGTTGCAAAAGACTTTCCTAAATTGTAGCGCAATAGTGTTACTGCATAATTTGTAAAAATTAAAAATCGTCAATCAATTTTGTTAAACAAGAATTATCTAATAAAATCCTTACCTAAATTTAATCAACAACGAGGTTTTAACGATGAAATTAACTAAAAAAATTACGCCGATTACAGGCACAGATGGCAATGACACATTAGAAGGCAATTTAGGCAAAGATACGTTAATGGGGGGGAACGGTGATGATGTTTACCTTGTCAATGTCAACGGCGTTAAAATCCACGAAAAAGCAAATGCGGGTATTGATTCTGTCCAAAGTAAAATCAACTATACCTTAGAAAGTAATGTAGAAAATTTAAAATTACTCGGTTTTGCTAATCTTAATGGAACGGGCAATGAATTAAATAACGTCATTGTAGGAAATGATGGCAAAAATACACTGAACGGTATGAACGGAAATGACACCTTAATCGGTGGCAGAGGTGTCGATAAACTCACGGGGGGTAAAGGGGCTGACACGTTTTTATTTACCAGCATAAATGATTCGGGAGCTACGCCTCAAACACGCGATGTAATTACAGATTTTAGACACGATGAAGGTGATTTAATTGATTTATCTCAAATGGGGCAAAATTTTTCGTTTATAGGCAATCAACCATTTAATAAAACGAATGCAACAGGGCAATTACGTTTTGACGCAAAGCAACATATTCTTTTTGGTAGCACCAATGCTGATAGCCAACCGGAATTCTCAATTCTACTCAATAATGTGAATAACTTAACGGTAGAAGATTTTATTCTTAAATCTGTCGCACCTAGCGTCCCACCCAGTGAGAATACACCTGCTACACCTGCTACACCTATTACGCCTGCTACACCCACCACAGCAACTACACCAACAACTAGTCAATCTCCCATCTTTATAAAATCAACAACAAACGTGGCTGCAACCAGCGGTGCTGATTCATTTAACATGGCGGTCGGAAATTACACAGTCACTATTTCAGGGTTTGCGAAAGGTGATAAATTGAACTTTTTTCCCGCCGCATCAATTACGGTAAAACCAGATGTCGATCAAACCGATGGTATTCAAACGCTCACGGCTGTGGATGGTGAAACTTTTTCGACGGTAACTGTGGTATTAACAGGACTAACGGCAACTGAAGATACGAACTTATTTAATGTTGCAAGTTTCAATAACGTTTTTGGTGCTGGCACCATTTCTTAATGATTAAAACAAAGGTGTTGTTGGTTAATTTTTCAACAACACCGCTAACTTAATTTCGTCATCGTCTAAATAACACCCTGAATCCTCTGCCCAATAATTCCCTGTTGTTTGCGCGGCACGAACGCGCGTATTGCCGTTGCAAATGGATTGGTAATGACAAGTCTTGCAACGCCCTTCGAGTGGACGCGGTGAACTTTTTAAACCTGCCATCAATGGGTCGCTAGTATCTTGCCAAATTTCAGAAAACAGACGCTCTTTAACATTGCCTAACGTGTAATGCCACCAAAACGTATCCGGATGCACATTACCCGTGTTATCAATATTTGCCACATTCACCCCTGACGCATTCCCACCCCATTGCTGCAATTTCGCTTCAATGTGTGCGGCTTTTTCAGGAAAACGTGCGCGTACCCAATGCAGAAAATACACCGCATCGGCATCATTATTTCCCGTCACAAATTCGCGTTCTTTGCCTTCCAATTCCCAGCGATAACAAGTATCAAACAACAAATCCATTGCCTCGCGCGTCATCGTGAAATGCGCGTCATCGCCTCGATTCTTATTGCCCCGTCCACCATAATTCAAATGCGACAAATAAAATTTATCGATATTGTAATCATCCATCAATTGCAGCATTTTTGGAAAATCGCGCGAATTCGATTGCGTCAACGTGTAACGAATCCCCACTTTAATGCCTTTTTCTAAACACAATTCAATGCCGCGTAACGCTTGCTTAAACGAACCTTTTGAACGTCGAAACGTATCGTGAGTTCCTTCAATACCATCTAAACTCACGCCAATGTAGGAATAATTGATAGCGGCAATTTGATCGATGTTCTCAGACGAAATTTTTGTTCCATTACTGGATAACGCGACATAAAAACCCATATCTTTGGCGCGTTGTGAAATGGCAAAAATATCAGGATGTAACAGCGGTTCACCGCCTGACAAAATCAAAACAGGCACTTTAAACGCTTTTAAATCTTCCATCACCGTGTAAATTTGCAGCGTTGTGAGTTCATTTGGAAAATCTTTGTCTACTGACGTGGTGTAACAATGCTGGCACGTTAAATTACAACGACGAATTAGATTCCAAATCACCACCGGTGCAGCAGGTTTACGAGTGGGTTTTAAAGGCGTTGGCGCAATTACTTCGCGCATGTATTGGCTAAGTCTAAACATTTTTGATTGTTGTTTATTGAAGTTATCAATCTAAATTATCGAAATTTGTGGTTATAACAGATAAGTTTAGTTAAGCAAAAATATTGTCGATATTACTAAATAAATGTGAGTTAATGACTATTGTGGTAAAGAGAAGAATTTTTGAAACTAATAAATCTAAGGTGACAATATGAAACAAAATCAAAAGAAACACTGTTATTTCAAAAGATCGCAAAAATCGTATCGTATTTTGTATGGTTGGATACAAACAATGATTAAACCGCAGCGATGGATAGTTGCAATAATTCTTACTTTTTTTCATATCAACGCCGCGACAGCGGGCTATCTCATTCTCAAAAATACTTCGGATACTACTATAAATTGTAAAGTTGACGGTTGGACGACGAGTTCTGGTAATAACCATGACAAAAATTTTGAAATTCTGCCGAATCAACTTGTATATGTTAGCCCAAATCCATCTCAAACAAACCCGATAATCAATTGGATTCAATGTGGTTCTTATATTCAGACTCGAGCAATGTCCATTACATCTGAAGGACCTGATCAAACTTTAATACTGAATGGTAAACAAAATCGTGTATTGAACGTGGCTCTTTATCCTTATCTACCAACTATGCCAGATGGCGATTTCACGAAATTAGTGAAGCATGTTGTTGAAACGTATCAAAAACAAAATCCAAAAGTATTGCTAAACGCGGTATTAAATGAAAACGTAAACATCTATAGCTTTACGAATTTACCAACACTTTTGAGTGCAAATGGATTCGATGTTATTGAACTTGACGTACTTTACCTTGGTTTTTTAGCACAACAAGGTCTTATCAATCCAGTTCTTGACAAAGACAAACCTAAAAATGCATTACCAGTCGCCCTTAAGGCTTCGACGTATAAAAATGATCTATGGGGTATACCAAGCTGGTTATGTATGGACTTTTTGTTCTCTACTGATAAAGATATTACTAACAATACCAGTCTAAAAGATCTTTTAACATTTCTTAAAAAAGATTCTGCACCGTCATTGATTGGAAATTACAATGGCAGTTGGCGATTGCCAGGCATGTACATTAGTAGCTATGTGCAAACATATGGTTACGATAACGTTGATAACGCAATGGTTATGCCACCTGATAAAACAGTAATCAATAATTTGATTTCTTTAACAAACACTTGTGCCAATACTAAGGAAGTTAACAAATGTACCAATAATACTTACCATGATGCTTCCAATGGAACGACGGAAAAAGTTTTTGCTCTTAGCGAGGTGAGCAACGATATGGGATTTTCTGAACAATCGTTTTACATCAATTTGTATGGCTATTCACAAGCACTTTATGTTACGCCAACTCCTTGGGGAGACACGCCTCAGCCTTTGTTATACAGTGATTCGTTTGTTACAAGTTCTAAAATGTGTCCTAATGGAAGCATTTGTGCTGATGATGCCATGGCATTTATCTCTCTCATGACTAGCTTGGATATGAAAAACTATATTGTCCAATCCCAAGATTTATCGGAAGGAAGTCCTTGGCGAACGCTACTTGTCGCTAATGACGATTTTTGGCAACAATCACAAATTAAAGATAACCCTTTGTATAAGCAATACAAACAGGTACTCACTTCGGCACAACCATTTCCAAACGATTTTACAGACAAATCCCAAACTGATATGGAATCGCAGATTTGTAAAAAACTGAAAGCTAAACAACCTTCGTATGTTTGCGATTAAAGCTACAAAGAATGGATGAAATCAAGATGCTCAAGCAATGTTTGACTACGAATAAACCCTAATTCTCCTGCCCGATAAGCATGTGAATAAAACAAAACGTTTTCGGGCAATTTCTCAGAATTAACCAAAATAAAACCGTCCGAATGTTCTTGCGCCCAACTTTTTAACATATCGGGCGAATTTAACACGGTCAGCGGCTGCGTTAATCGTCCGGTAAATTGAAATTGGTCATGATATTTACTTGCGTAAAATGCGATGGCTTTATTTTCAGTTTGAAATTGTGAAATTTTTTCAGCAAGTTGGCGTGTATCATGACGTGAGGCATTGCTTTCAAAATAAATTCCCGCAAGTAACGTCATGACAATAATGGATGAAGTAGAAATGTAAAAAATAACGTGTTTTACATCCGTTAACCGCCACCAATAAATCCCAAGAGGCAAGGCGATTATGACAAGTAATGAACCCAACCCCGCTGTTAAACTAAATCTTAATTTATCCGTCCAGTAATAAATGTCATTGAAAATGAGAAAAATAATGACCGCAAATACTATAAAACTCAAAATATATAAAATGACGACACAAGCATTGCGCCATTTTTCTATATCTGTAATTTCATCAACCGCTCGCGCAACCAATAACGCTAAAGCAGGCATCAGCGGTAATAAATAATGAATCCGTTTGCCACTCACACATGAAAACATAATAAAAACTGGCAATACCCACGCAAGACAGAAGCGTACGCCGTCATCATTTAAACGAAGTTGTCTTACGCCTTGCCATAACGGTTTGAGAAATAACCACGGTAATAATAACAAGGGCAACTGCTCTAAATACCACCAAAACGGTAATTGATGTGCAAAAGAATTGACTAATCGCCCGCTGGTTTGTCCGAAAAAAATTGCGTTTCGATAATTCTCACCACCTGAAATACCTGCTGGAATTGCCCACGATAATGCCAAACTCGCGCCAATTAAAACCGCTACGACTAATTTCAAATACCACGTTTTCCAAGAAAAATTAGCGGCTTTTTGCTGAATCCACCACGGTGCAAGTAACGCAACCGGTAGAATTTGTAATAACACGACGGGACCTTTACTCAATACGCCGCCACCGATAGCAATGCCGAGTAAAAAAACATTTCGCCACGAATTAGATTGCGACAGTTTTAACACGCTAAAAATTGCCAGCAATACAAAAAAGGCGAGCAACATATCGAACATAGTCAGGGTGCTGTATAACAACCAAAACAATGTTCCCAGTAAAATCAGTGGGGTTAATTCGGCAACTTGCGGGCGGTCACGCCATAATTCTTTTGCCATTAGACCGGATAGTAAAGTCGAACTCAACGCAAATAAGGGAGAAATAACACGCGGTGTCCAATCGTTTACGCCAAACAGCCACCAACTCACAGACATAAGCCAAAACAATAACGGCGGTTTATGACTATACGTTTCACCATTTAAATGCGGCACTAAAAAATCATCACGCACCCACATTTCCCAAGCTACACCGACGTAACGTGTTTCATCGATGGGCATTAACGGACGAATTGCCAAATTGGCGGCGATTAAAATTACCCATAAAATTACGATGCGTATCATTTTAATCCGTGACAGCGTCGAGTTGTTTACGTTCGTGAATCACAAAATATAAATTACGAAAATAAATAAATAGTCCACTGCCTTGCCCTAAAATAAAAACAGGGTCTTGGCGATAAATTGCATACGCAAGTAATGTCACGCCACCACCAATGCTGAAATACCAAAAGGCAATCGGAAACACACTTTTTTTCTCTTTTTCACTTTTGAGCCATTGCACAATAAAACGTGCTGAAAATAACGCTTGTCCTAAAAAACCAATCCCTAGCCAAATCGTTTCCTGTGTAATATTAACGTTCAATTTCGCTAACCTCGGTAAGTTTCATGCGTGTTTTAAGCCACATCACGCCTAAAATATCACTTATTCCCACCCATAATCTATCGAGTGTGCCATATTTGGAAACGCCGCGTTCTCTTGCCCGATGATTGACTGGAATAGAAATGACTTGATAGCCAGAACGTAACATCAACGCGGGTAAAAAACGATGATAATGGTCAAAAAATGGTAATTGCAACGCCACGTCGCGTAAAAATACTTTTAAACCGCAACCTGTATCTGGCGTAGCATCGCCTAATAATCGAGAGCGGACACCATTTGCAAATTTTGAGGAAAATAATCGCCACGCTGAATCATGACGCTGATTACGCCAACCGGCAATCATGGCTAATTTAGGATTTATTTTTTGTTGCGTTTGTAATTGCGTGTACAAATTAGGAATATCGGCTGGGTCATTTTGTCCATCGCCATCGAGCGTTGCAATGACGGCATATTTCGCCGCTTTGATACCCGTATAAATTGCCGCGCTTTGTCCGCAACTTTGAGCATGATGAAAAACACGTAAATTCGGAATGATTTGTTGCGCTGTTTTCAACACATTTAATGTCTCATCACGGCTACCGTCATCGACATAAATAATTTCGCAATCCGTAACATCTTGCAATGCGGCGATGATTTCGTTTAATAAAGGATTGATATTTTCAGCTTCATTGTGAACAGGAACAACGACAGAAATCGTCATAAAAACCTCGAATGTTTAAGAATTGAACCACAAAAAAAGGGCTACATTTTAAAATGCAGCCCTTTCTTGTGCCAATGTGTTGAGTAAAAAACCCAACGCATAAGCAAAAACGATTAACGTTTTGAGTATTGAGGACGTTTTCTGGCTTTGTGCAAACCGATTTTTTTACGTTCAACTTCACGCGAATCACGTGTTACAAAGCCCGCTTTTCTGAGTGCCGGACGTAATGTTTCGTCATATTCCATTAACGCACGAGTTAAACCGTGACGAATTGCACCTGCTTGACCTGAAGGACCACTGCCTTTAACGATAACATTGACATCAATTTTTCCAACCAAGCCAACACATTCTAAAGGTTGTGTTGAAACCATTTGATCGGTTTTACGACCGAAATAAACTTCTAAGTCTTTGTCGTTAACTGTGATTTTGCCAGTACCTACGGTTGCATAAACACGCGCCACAGCACTTTTACGACGACCTGTTCCATAATATTGAGTTGCAGCCATGTTTTATTTACTCGCTAATTCTAAGACTTTAGGTTGTTGCGCTTGATGATCGTGTTCTGCACCAGCATACACTTTCAATTTTTTGAACATCGCGCGACCCAATGGATTGTTAGGCAACATACCTTTTACCGCAGTTGTTAAAATGCGATCTGGAAATGTTTTTCTTAATTTGCCAAGCGATGTGGTTTTTAAATTACCAATATAACCTGTGTGATGTTGGTAAAGTTTGTCTTTTTCTTTGTTACCTGTCACACCAATTTTTTCAACGTTCACAACGATGATGTAATCACCTGTATCAACGTGTGGTGTGTATTCAGGTTTGTGTTTGCCACGAAGGCGTAGTGCGATTTCAGATGCCAAGCGACCCAAAGTCTTACCTTCTGCATCAATCACATACCAATCGCGTTTTACTTCTGCGGGTTTTGCGGTAAATGTTTTCATTGTTTTTATTTCTATCAATAGAATCTCAATAACTGAGAGCGAAAATTAAGTAAATCATCAGCCTTCATAGCTGATTCTTATGATGGTTATTATAGACTAGGATACCCCATGATAACAACCAAAGGATTTTGGTATATCATTTACAGTTTAATATTTAGCGAATGTAATTTACGATACAAATGCGTACGTTCCATTCCCACCGCCGCAGATAATTTCGCCACGCTGCCGCCAGTTTTTTCAAAATGGTATTCCAAATAGGCTTTTTCAAAATGGTCGCGTGCCTCTTTTAACGGTAAATTAAAAAACTCTGGCACAGACGAAGATAAAGTCATCATATCACCGCTCATCATGCCGAGCGCATTTTTTACTTCATCGAGTTCAATATCTTCGCCAACCCCTAAAATCATTAACCGTTGCACCACATTTTTAAGTTCGCGCACATTACCGCGCCAACTATAATTGCGTAAATAATTTTGTGCTGCCATCGAAAACCGTCGAAATGCCAGCTTTTCGTGCGTGACGAAATAATCAACATAAAAATTTAATAACGCCGGCACATCTTCACTGTGTTCGCGCAATGGAGGAATCGCGAGCGTCACCTCATTGAGCAGATAATATAACTCGTGGCGAAATCGTCCAAAACGCACTTCTTCGTCTAATGCCATGCGTGTTGACGCAACGACGTGAACATCGACATTAACAGCCTCACTGCCGCCTACACGCAAAAATGAACTCGATTCCAATGCACTTAATAAGCGTAATTGCGTTTCTTTATCCATATCGCCAATTTCACCTAAAAAAAGCGTGCCTTTGTTCGCGCGTTCAAGCAATCCTTGATAAATACGATGCCCATCTTCTTTACCAAAAAACTCAACTGCCGAATTTTCAGGTGAAATACTACCTACCGCCACATTTACAAACGCACCATTGCGGTGACTGCTGTTATTGTGTAAATAACGCGCAAATAATTCCTTGCCCACGCCTGCTTCACCCATAAATAAAACGCGTGTGTCATGTTGCGCTAAACGTTTGAGTTGGTCTTTCGTGCGAGCAACAGCAGCACTTTTGCCAACGGGTTCAACATCAATATGTACCGATTGCCGCAAACCGGCATTTTGTTGACCGGCTTCTAATGCACGTTCGACAATTAACAATAATTTCGCCAGTGACAACGGTTTCTCTAAAAAATCGAACGCGCCTAAACGTGTCGCTTCAACTGCTGCTTCAACCGAACCATGCCCTGACATCATAATTACAGGACACAGGGCTTTTTCTTCGGCAAGCCATTCTTTTAACAAGGTAATGCCGTCGGTATCGGGCATCCAAATGTCTAGCAAAATCAAATCCGGTTGTGTGGAAATTTTTAATACTTTTGCGACACTGGCGTTTTCCGCCATGCTGACTTGATAGCCTTCGTCTTCTAAAATTTCACCCAATAAATGGCGAATATCGGGTTCATCATCGACAACTAAAATACGGGGAGATTGATTACTCATAACGATTTTTATAAATTGAATTAAAGTGGCGCAAATCATGGCATTCTATGGTTTTAGATGCAAACGTGATTGTGTTGTAAAATGCTTTCGCATACTTATTCCACTTTGAGGAGATTCTCATGGCACAAAAATTATCCGATATTGTTAGCGCAGGTGTTGTCACTGGCGATGACATGCAAAAAATTTTCGCATTTTGTAAAGAACACAACATGGCGTTGCCAGCTGTTAATGTTGTAAACAGCGATTCGATTAACGCGGTTTTAGAAGCAGCGGCGAAATCAAAATCCGCCGTTATTGTGCAATTTTCGAACGGTGGCGCACAATTCATTGCAGGGAAAGGCTTAAAACTTGAAGGTCAACAAGGACAAATTTTAGGCGCAATTGCTGGCGCACAACACGTTCATGCGGTAGCGAAATATTACGGTGTACCAGTGATTTTACATACTGACCATGCCGCGAAAAAATTATTGCCATGGATTGATGGTTTGCTTGATGAAGGTGAAAAACATTTTGCTGCCACAGGAAAACCCCTTTTCAGTTCACACATGCTCGATTTATCCGAAGAATCGTTACACGAAAATATTGAAATCTCAGCACGTTATTTAGAACGCATGAGCAAAATCGGCATGACGCTTGAAATTGAACTCGGTTGCACCGGCGGCGAAGAAGACGGCGTAGACAACAGTCATTTGCATCAATCAGCACTTTATACGCAACCCGAAGATGTGGCGTATGCGTATGAACAACTGATTAAAATCAGTCCACGTTTTACCATTGCCGCTTCATTTGGCAATGTTCACGGCGTTTATAAACCAGGAAATGTGAAACTCACACCGACCATTTTGCGTGATTCACAAACGTTTGTGTCTGAAAAATTTGGTTTGCCACACAATGCGTTAGATTTTGTTTTCCACGGCGGCTCAGGTTCATCAGCGGCAGAAATTGCCGAAGCCATTAGTTATGGCGTAGTCAAAATGAATATTGATACGGATACGCAATGGGCAACATGGGCAGGTGTGATGGAATATTACAAAGCTAACGAAGGCTATCTACAAGGTCAAATCGGCAATCCTGATGGTGAAGATAAACCTAATAAAAAATATTACGACCCACGCGCATGGTTACGCGCAGGACAAGTCAGTATGGTGACGCGCATCGAACAAGCGTTTGCCGAATTAAATGCTGTTAATTCTTTGTAATTAAACGGCTTTTGTGGGCGCGAAAAACTCGCGCTCACGTCAATATGACGAATAACCTACTAATGCGCTAAACTATAGCCACTTTCACAAAAGACGAAATAAACAACATGACCGATAACGTACACGCCCACGAAATTCACAAATTTGGCTCAATGGCAGAACGCTGGTGGGATAAACAAGGCGAATTTAAAACGCTACATGCCGTAAATCCTTTGCGTTTGCAATTTATTCAACAATACACAGACCTTGCCGGTAAACGCGTTGTGGACGTGGGATGTGGTGGTGGCATTTTAACCGAAGCCTTAGCGCAAAACGGCGCAGACGCGCTCGGTATTGATTTAAGCGGTGATTTAGTCGATGTCGCCGAATTACATGCGTTAGAAACTGGCACAAGCACTGTCCATTATCAGAAAATTGCCGTTGAAAAACTTGCCGCTGAACAGCCTGAAAGTTTCGATTTCGTAACGTGTATGGAAATGCTTGAACACGTCCCTGACGCAGGTTCGATTGTTTCCGCGTGCGCGAAATTAGTAAAACCTGACGGCATGGTGTTTTTTTCGACATTAAACCGTAAACCGAAAGCATTTTTGCTGGCAATTGTTGCCGCAGAATATGTTTTAAACATGTTGCCTAAAGGCACGCACGATTTTAAAACCTTTATCAAACCGTCCGAACTTAGCCAAACAGCCAGAGCCGCTGGTTTAGAATTACAAGGCATAATTGGCATTGAATACAACCCGATTACACAACGTTTCTCTCTAGGTAAAGATGTTGATGTTAATTACATTGCCGCGTTCAAAAAGCAGGCTTGAACATGAAACAACCGCTTTCGTGTGTGTTGTTTGATTTAGATGGCACGCTTGTCGATACCGCACCGGATTTAATTGCTTGTTTAAATTATGCGTTGGAACAGCATGGTTTTTCGGTTGTAACTCCCGAACACGTTAAACCACATGTTTCTTTCGGTGCAACGGCGATGATTAACGCCAGCATTCAAAATACTATTGACGACGAGAAACACGCGGCAATTTTAGCGACGATGCTTGAACAATATGAAAATAATATTGCGCGGCACAGCCGATTTTTCGATGGCATGTTGGACGTGTTAAATTTTATCGAAGCGCAAAATTTATCGTGGGGCATTGTGACTAATAAACGGGAACGTTTTACCTTTCCACTTGTCGAGGCGTTGAATTTAAAGCATCGCGTCGCATGTGTGATTTGTGGTGATACCACGCCAAATCCTAAACCACATCCCGCGCCGTTACTCGAAGCATGTAAACGCGCAAACGTTTCTGTTGAAAATTGCGTTTATATCGGTGATGCCGCGCACGATATTGTTGCCGGCAAAAATGCTCAAATGCACACGCTTGCTGCAACATACGGTTATTTGCAATCAAACGATAATCCTGAAAAATGGGGCGCGAACGCGCTGATTCCTTCTCCACAACATTTGCTCTCTTGGCTAGAAAACGCATTATGTCGCTAAACAATAAGGTCATTTTAATCACCGGTGCAGCAGGTGGATTAGGTTCAATAGCAGCTTTAACTTTGGCAAAAGCTGGCGCACAAATTATTTTGTTAGATAAAAATTTGCCTAAACTCGAAGCCATTTACGACAAGATCTTGGCTGAAAACGGTGTCGAACCTATTTTGTATCCGTTTGATTTAGCGGGTGCGACCGAAAACGATTATGAAGAACTCGCGCAACGCATTGATGAAAAATACGGTGAGTTACACGGTTTATTACATTCGGCTGTTGAATTTAGTTCGTTTACACCACTCATTCAACATGGCACAAAAGAATGGGGGCATACTTTAAACGTGAACGTAAACGCGCCTTTTTTACTGACGCGCGTTCTTTTACCCGTGATGCAAAAAGCCACTCATGCTTCGATTGTGTTTACGTCTGATTCTTCGGCACGTC